>CANFFA010000229.1 GCA_947445425.1 Paludibacteraceae bacterium | reverse complement strand
TGCCCAATTCACGCACAATGGCCAGCACGATTGAGTTGTTTGGCATCCGGATCCCTACCGTTTTTTTGTTTTTGAAAAGTTTTGGTAATTTGCTACTGCCGTTTAAAATGAAAGTAAAAGCACCGGGTAGATTCTTTTTCATTAATTTGAATGAAATATCATCCATTTTAGCGTATTCACTTATTTGGCTCATTTCGTTGCAGATAAAGGATAAGTTTGCTCTGCGAAGGTCCTTGTTTTTGATTTTTGAAATTGATTCAACTGCCGAAGCATTGGAGATGTCACAGGCAAAAGCATATACAGAATCGGTAGGAATGATGATGATTCCCCCCTTTCGCAATACTTCTGCTACTCGGCGAATCTCTATCGGGTTGGGGTTGGTGTCGTATATTTTTACTAACATGTGAGCTTATTAATTTATAATTCATAATTCATAATTCGGAACCGAATAAGGTTTGTAGACGTTTTTAGATGCGTTATGATTCAATTCAAATTCCTTCTTTTTAATTATGAATTATGCATTATGAATTGTTTTCAAATGCAAAGATATGAAAAAATCCCGTAAAATTACTTTACGGGATTTTTTTTAAGATTTCACAATCAATTGCTTAACTGTTTTACTTTTATGATTTTTAATTAAAAAGCGTCAATAATTGCTTTGAAATCAGCAACTTTCAATGCAGCACCACCAATCAAACCACCATCAACATCTGGGTTTGCAAATAATTCTTGTGCATTTGCAGCGTTACAGCTACCACCATAAAGGATAGAAGTGTTTTGTGCTACTGCTTCACCATATTTTGCAGCAATGGTTTGACGGATGAATGCGTGGATTTCTTGTGCTTGTGCTGCAGAAGCGGTTTTACCTGTTCCAATTGCCCAAACTGGTTCGTAAGCCAAAACGACTTTTCCGAAATCTTCAGCAGAAAGTTCGAACAAAGAATCTACGATTTGAGCTTTTACGACATCAAAAAATACACCAGATTCACGTTCTTCCAAAACTTCACCAATACAGAAAATTGGAGTCAAGCCGTTAGCCAATGCCAATTCTGTTTTAGTTTTCAAAAGTTCAGCAGTTTCACCATAATAAGCACGACGCTCAGAGTGTCCTAAAATTACATAATTTGCACCTGTTGATTTGATCATTGATACACTGATCTCGCCAGTATAAGCACCTGATTCTTTGTTAGCACAGTTTTGAGCTGCAACACCAATTTTTGTAGTGTCGATGGCTGCTGCAACGCTTGCTAAGTGAATAAACGGTGTTCCGATCACCACATCACATTTCAAGGTTTGACCTGCTAATGCGCTGTTCAATTCTGTAGCCAAAGCCAAACCTTCTTGAAGGTTTTTGTTCATTTTCCAGTTTCCTGCAACAATGTTTTTTCTCATTTTGTTTTTTTTATTTATATATAGTTTGACAATCTAATTTATCTACTCTTCAATCGGGAAGTCTCTCCAATTCCATTTACCAAGTATCGTCCCTTTTTTTAGTAATATCAATCCAGGATTGGCACGGATGATTGTTTTAAGTGCTGTTGGATCTGTTTTGTAAAAAGGAAAAGTCACCCCTGTCTTTTTAACGAAAGCCTGAATATCAGTGTCAATAGATGCGGTCAATGCATAAAAAGATGCCCCCGAATTTAAAGCTTGATGATACATTTTTTCAGCATGTTTGGCACCTTCTATCGAAGTCTTATTGATGTCATACATCGTTAATAAATAGCTGTTTTTGTCATTGTAGAGTACATCTTCTGTAATGTCCTCCATTTGGCTGTTTAAAATCGAAAAATCATGAATGGGTGGTTCATATCCTTTTTTTACCAAAATAGATTTTTGATCTACAAATACCCAACTTGGATCTCCTTTTGGGTAATTATCAAGGGTAAACTCTTTTTGAACCCCATTTTTTGCATAGATAAAAGTAGTGGTATATTCATTAGAGATGGCATTCTCTGGAATGACCATAGATGCGGGGATGTTAACACCAATTTTATAAGGTAGAAAGTCGATGAAAGGCAGATGGCGATAGCTGTAAATGGAAATCACGATGCCCATTCCAAAGAAAATTGCTACCGCCAAGCTTTGCCTATAGATGGAAATGATGGGTTTAAGTCTTTTTCTGAAAACAAGTAAAGTTATTGCTAGAGCACTAAAAGCGATGTTTTTATAAAAGGTTGCCCAATTGCTGATGACCAGCGCATCGCCAAAGCAGCCACAATCAGAAACTGGGTTGGTGAGAGCAATGTATAAGGTGAGTGGCGTCATGACGAGCATAAAACCCAGGGCGAGAAAGCTTGCTTTTTTTGTGTGGGTGTTGAAAAGAAGGCTTAGGCCAATGACCAATTCCAATGTGGAAAGTAAAACTGCTGCCGCAAAGGCCAATCCGACTAAGCTGTCAAAAGGACTGCCAAAGGCGCGAAGGTAATCTTGAATTTTATAAGTGGATCCTAGTGGATCAATGGATTTTACGAAGCCAGAAAAGATGAAGACGGACCCCAATAAAACTCTTGCTATGGGTAAACCTATTTTAAAAAACTTTTGGTAAATTGAAACGATTCGTTTGTTTTTTTCGCGGCTCATTTGTTTTAAATGATTAGTGTTTAGTGTTGAATACTAAATGATTAGCACTATTTCTCTCTAGACTGAATTAATCCGAAAATTGCATAATTAATCATATCGAAATAATTAGCATCTATTCCCTCAGATATCAAGGTTTTACCCTGATTATCCTCAATTTGTTTGGTTCGATAAATTTTCATAAGAATCAAATCGGTGAATGATTCCATCCGCATACTGCGCCAAGCTTCATCATAATCATGGTTTTTGTCCATCATCAGTTTTTTAGCAGCTTGAATATAATTGGTATAGAGTTCTACCCCTTTTTCATAGCTAAGGTCATCTGTATCCGCACAGCCCAATTCTAACTGTATCAGTCCAATGATACCGTAATTAACGATGGCAATGAGTTCTGCTCGTATCCCTTCGTCTACTTTTGATACGCCTTTGGTTTCGATACTCCGTATGCGATTGGCTTTGATGAAAATCTGGTCGGTTACCGATTTAGGTCTCAAAATACGCCAAGAAGAGCCGTAATCTTTCATTTTTTTAGTGAAAATATCACGGCAAAGGGCAGTCGCTTGGTCGAATTGGGAATCGGTAGTATTCATATTGCTTCTGATTGACATGAGTGATGCGCTGATTTATGAGTGTCTAAAAGCAAATCACTAAATTCTATTTGAATTTTAAGAAGATGCAAAGTTACTAATTATTGTTGGAATGAACAACCCAACTAAGTGAGTCTATTTAAGCGGCTGACCCTACTTTTTTTTGTGATATTACTATTTATGTAGCTTATAATAAGTTGTTTGAGATTATATTACTTTGTAGCTAATGAATTTTGTTTGAAATTGTTTTTTGGAATTAGAATGTTCTCACTGAAGTGTTCAAACGCCGATAAGCACTTTAAAATAGTCCATTTGTCAATAAAATTTTCTATATTTGTAGCAGAAAAATAGTCAATATGAATATTCAGAAGCACGCAGTCGTTATTTTACTACTCCTTATTACCTTCTCTTTTTTAAATGCCCAAGAGATTGGAAATGCAACCTTTTACAACAAAAAGATGAAGGGTCATCATACTTCAGATGGTGGAAAATACCATCCAGATAGTTTGACCTGTGCTCATTTAAAGTATCCATTGGGAACACTTTTGAAAGTGCGTAATCCAAAAAATGAGAAAGAAGTAATCGTAAAAGTGACAGACAGAGGGCCGCACAGCCGAAGGTTAATCATAGATTTATCCTATCGTGCTGCCAAAGAATTAGATATTGTACGTGCTGGTATTGCTAAAGTTGAGCTTACTAAACTCTTAGTAGATAGTATTCAGCAATGAGCAATTTAGAGTGATTATATATTTTCAAGTAAAAACAAATTTATTTAATGTTAATCTCTCCGTCTTAAAAATAGGGTGGGGGGAATTTTAGAATTATGGGAATAGAAAAAGCAATCTTTCAGCGTACAGAGTTGCTGATTGGTAGAAAGAAAATGGATTTATTGCGTGAGAAACGGGTTATCATTTTTGGTATTGGTGGTGTTGGAAGTTGGTGTGCAGAGACTTTGGTTCGTTCAGGTATTAGGTACTTAACGATAGTGGATTCTGACAGAGTATGCGTTACCAATGTGAATCGTCAATTGATGGCTACAACCAAAACCGTTGGAAAGGTAAAAACAGAACTTTTAAAAGCTAGATTATTAGAAATTAATCCTAAAGCTGAAATAAATGCGCTTCAGATGATTTATAGTAAGGAGAATAGTGATGAATTTCAATTGGATATATACGATTTTATTGTAGATGCCATTGATAGTTTTGAAAATAAAATCCACCTTATTCGTACTGCAAGTAATACCAATGCTATTTTCTTTTCTTCTATGGGTGCAGCTTTAAAGATGGATCCAACCCGCATTAAAGTGGGTGAGTTTTGGTCGGTGGATGGTTGTCCATTGGGCGCAGCACTTCGTAAAAAAATAAGACAGACGGGTGGTGGTGTAGGTAAAAAGTTTTTCTGTGTTTATAGTGATGAGTTACTCGAAAATATAGGCGAAAATGATTCTTGCGTTACGGATAAATGCATCTGTCCAAAATCAAAAGAAGGACCAGGGAATCCTGATTTACTGAACCATGAATGGTGTAGTTCAAAAGCGAAGATCAATGGTACGGTTTCTCACATGCCTGCAATTTTTGGTATGACCATTGCCGGTTTGGTAACTCAATCGATATACAATGAGCAGTCAGCAGTTGTAACTCAATAGTTCAATAGAGCAGAGTATCAGTTATAGCATTTAATGCACATGTGGAGGATTGATTTATGTTATTTTAAAATAATTGTTTGTATAAGT
>CANFFA010000228.1 GCA_947445425.1 Paludibacteraceae bacterium | reverse complement strand
ACTAATTTACCTGACCGAATTAGATCCAGAACAAACATGGTCTTCCAGAATGATGGAATTGTTAAGAGACTCCATTCACAAAAGGAAAACCGAATCATGGGAACTTATCGATAGAAAGTCAATTCTGTCTAAATTCAATGAGCTGCTTAATGAATCAACCGAAGCGCTAAACAAGAAGATTACAACATTGAAAAATGGCTTGACAAAACACAAAGACAACATTTTTAATTTTCTAAACAATCCTGATATTCCATACGACAACAATGCTTCTGAAAGAGCAATTAGACCATTAAAGGTCAAACAAAAAGTAAGTGGTTCATTCAGAAACAAAGAGGCGAAAGGTGCAAATACTTTCTGCCAGATTCATTCCCTCACACAAACTGCCAAAAAGAACGATCAAAATCCCTTCTTGGCACTCCTTGCCGTGGCTAATAACTAAAGCACTGCGTTTGGAGGTGCTGAGTAGTTACCCATTGCTACTGTCAATAAAAAATGCATGCACAATCTTCAGTTTTAATATCTGATATTTAAGATTTTAAACATCCTATTTGATATAATCTAAGTTATAGGACTATTTTACTTACCAAATCTTTTAAAAAGTGAGGAGCTCATTTACCCTTTATTTGATCTGCTAAAGGAGAAGTCGCTCGTCTAATATCAATACTTCAATAACTATTATACTTTAAATTATCGTTATCACAATAGCTAGTTATTGCAGAATTTGGTTATCGCAATAAATGGAACGCGGATTTACACGGTCTAGATTGATAAAAAACGGATAAGAAAAAATGCAAGCATTTTTGATCAAAGCGCATAATCAATTGACGTAGTCCGCTCGGTTTACCGCTTGGCGCAGCCAAGAATTTTAAATCCGTTTTAAATCCGTTTTAGATCCGCTTAATCTGCGTAAATCCGCGTTCCATTCTTTTTCTGATTACAATAACACTACTTGTGACAAAACATGATTTATCAACTCGCAGTATAATACATTGATAATATGCAAATTAATCATAAGGTTATAATCAACGCTAATCTTAACTAAAGCCAAACTATTTTATAAACTCTACTGAAAGATGTGATTTATTATTCAACGAACTTTAAACACTAAAATTGGAAGAATTAACCTAAGGACTCTAATTCCCATGATTCCAATTTCACTCCCGTTAATTATATGGAAGAGTATAGTTCTTTTATTGGCTCAGGATTTTTTTTACCCAATTCGTTCCATCTTTTTCAATCTGCACAATATAAATCCCGCTTGCCGTAAGTTTGATTTCTAGTGTATTATTGCTCGATGTTTTATTGTATAAGGTATGCCCCAAAGTATCAAAAATGCGAACCACGGAATTTGTTGCCAAGTTTTCAATAATCAGTTTAGAGTTGATAATTGACATTTTTTGTCCATTTTCATTTTCTTGTCCATTTAATTGATTGGACGTTATTGTTTTTCGAGCCGAAATAAAGAAGCGATTCGCTGTTGTTCCAGCTGCGGCAGTAAAACTATAATTGCTTACCAGCAGGTCGGTTGTGGTAGCCGGAGAAGTGGCATTGTCAGTAAGCAGCAAATTTGATAATCCGGGCGCTCTTGCAGCATTGGCACTAATGGTAGCCTGGCCAGCAGTTTTGGTGTAAAAATCTACCGGAAGATTATCCACTGAGCTGAGTGGGAGTGCATTCAAAGCGAAATTAAGCCCCTCAGATTTGGTATAGATAGTGGTAGAAGAACCCATCCATTTTTCCAAATCCTGACCCAGTACATAGGCCGGTGAAGCAAGATTGTTTATGATAATATTTGTTCTATCGGTACCTGCAGCAGAACTTAAATTCAGCTGTACATTATCCGATGTATTGGTGGCTACACTACTTTGTACCGACTGTCGCAAAGCGGTATCAAAACTAAATGAGGTGTTTCCACTCGATTGAACAAAGTATCCACTGAATGGGTTCAAAAGATAGGGTCCATCACTGGGTAAATAATAGTCGTAGCCATTGCTTGTGTTTGCAAAATAGATACTTAAAACCCCGGCACCTGCCATATCATATTTACTGATATAAGGGGCTCCTACTAAATTCCAACCGTGGTTTGTTGTTGCAGCAGTGCCACTATTTACACTAATGGGTATAGAGGTTTTTGAAGCTTCGCCCGAAAGAATGGCCTTGTCCAAAGGAAAGGCTATCTCTTTACTTACTCCGCTATTAGTGGCAAGTCCAATAATATAGCCCTGATTGGCCAAGAGGTTTGGCGTTGTAGCCAAATCAGCAGCACGGATGTCGGTCCAATTGGATCCACTAGAAGTTCCCAGATTGGCTCTACGTTGTCCATCATAATACTTTAGAAACCAGTGGGTGCCCAAGTCCCCTAAAGAAGCACCATTCGATTCTGTAATGCTGGCAATGTCAATGTTACATGGAAAGGAGATAAAAAACCATTTGGTGTCATCTATCGTCTTCAAATAGCGAAACGTTCCTGTTGGGACAGAGATATTACTGCTACCCAGGTTGATACTGAATGAATTTGACAAATCGGCTTTTAAATCTAAATTCCCGTTCACTGTCAGTACTTTTGTGGGGGATAAATTAATTTTCCCTCCTGCATTTACAGTTACACTGTTTACTGTTTTATCGACATCCATAGTCAATGTGCTTGAAACAGCCATGTCAGCACCTGTGTCGGTAAAAATATCAGAGGCTGTTCTGGGAACAGCTATTGAAATGGCTAATGTATTGGTTGAACTAGTTGTAATTGTGCCTGCTGTTTTAGTTACATTAAGAACTGTAATTGGAAATGCTAAAATTAAATTACCGGTTGTATTAACTTCCAAATGGTTGATTGTTGTGTTTTCTTTAAATATTCTACCAGCTGTTGTCAAAACTGTTACCGCTGTTGATGTCATTAAGAATTTAGATCCGCTTGCACTAGCATTTACAACCCCACCATTTGCTGTTGCTGTAAAGCTACTTGTCCCTGAACCTGTTAAAGAAAATGTAACATTCTCCCCGAGAATCAATTCTTGACTGTTTGTACTTGTTAAAGTGAGTCTAAGAGCTGAAATATTGTTACCTAAAGTAATTAACCCTTTGTCAACAACAATAGCTCCCAAAGCTGGCGCTGACGGGTTGAAAAATACGGTTAAAGGACTTGTTGTATTATACGAATAATAGGTATTTCCAGACCCATTAAAATAATTAGATGCCGAATTCCCCGTTAAGGTGAACGCTCCTCCATTACCCATTTTAAATGCTCTACCGCTTGTAGCAGATAATTGAGTTATACGTGGAGTTGTGCCAGTAAAAGCAATTGATGAGTTTACTGTTACATCATCTACGAAAGTAATCTGGCTACTTGTAACAGTCAGATTGTTACAAATAATATCAAAAGCCCCGGCAAATGTTACATTGCTGCTTGTAAATGTAATATCTGGAACTGTAACAGCAGCCGTAAGGGTTACAATTGGGTTTACATTACCCGCAGAATTATCAAAAACTACGTTATCGCCATATTCAGGAATTCCGGGAGTGAGCATATCGCCTGATGAAGTACCCCAGCTGGCAGCATTTGACCAGTTACCTGTTGCACCACCTACCCAGTAGCGGGTTGTTGAAGTACTTGGAATTACAGCTGGTCCAACAATTATACCTGTTCCTTCCACAACATTACCTCCGGGTGCAATGCTTATTGTATTGGTTACAGTAGTTGTAATTGTGCCTGCTGTTTTAGTTAGTGTACCAACTGTAATTGGAAATGCTAAAATTAAATTACCGGTTGTATTAACTTCCAAATGGTTGATTGTTGTGTTTTCTTTAAATATTCTACCAGTTGTTGTCAAAACTGTTACCGCTGTTGAAGTAATTAATACTTTTGAACCTGAAGCACTTGCATTGATTGCACCACCACCTGCCAATTCAGTATAAGTACTTGTAGCACTACTACTAAGTGTCAGCGTTACATTTGGCGCGAGTATTAACTCTTGATTATTCAAACTGGTAGCAGGAAAGTTTAGACGTGGGAGTGATACATTATTTCCAAGGGTAATTAGTCCTTTGTATACAGCAATATCAGACATTGATATAGAGGTTTTAAAAAATACCGTGAGAGCTGATGTAGTATTATACCTAAAACTGGAGTTAGCAGTTCCATCAAAATAATTAGTGGCAGAATTACCTGTAAGTGTGAAAGCACCTCCATTTCCAAAATTGGAAGGTCCAAAACCAGCAGTAAATCTCGGTGCTGTTGTAGTACCTGAGAATGTAAGCGCACTATTTATAGTTACACTATTTGCAAATGCCACCTGACTATTATCAAGCGTCATATTATTTGTTGTAATAGCAAAAGCCCCGGCAAATGTTACATTGCTGCTTGTAAATGTAATATCTGGAACTGTAACAGCAGCCGTAAGGGTTACAATTGGGTTTACATTACCCGCAGAATTGATTAGTTGCAAGTTGGGTTAACACTTACTTCATTTACTCTAAAATAAAAATCCCGCCCTAACTTATTGAAAGTAGCGGCGGGAGGTATGTGGAATTTGACAATTATGAATTTTGTTCTAATTGTGACCTTCTCAATAATAGGTAGGAACTTTTGTCTTTATTTTGAACGTGAACAAAATCTTTTTCGGAGATAAAGGTGATTAGAATTCGTTTGTATCTGTTGTAGCGTTTTGTATTGTACTCAGGTTCAACTATATTCTTTCGTTCAAATTCTCCGAACTTGTTTTTCCTTTTTATCCAATCGTTGGTGTACAATTTAAAGGAGGTATTGGTAGACATCTACTCTTAAACGATTGCGTTCTTCGTCAGATACTCGTGTGAATGGATAAATTTTATTCCCTTTTGGAGTGAGGGAAATTGTAGTTGCAGAATTCGTATTGCTGCTAACCGGTTTTTTATTAGAAGTTCCCATGATGTT
>CANFFA010000227.1 GCA_947445425.1 Paludibacteraceae bacterium | reverse complement strand
CTATTTTCCAAGATTTCTCCAATCCACCCTCACCTCACACCGGATGTCATTGATGCGAAGAATGTCCGAAAGCGAATAATTTGAATGCACCACAAGCCCGCGCATTACATTGCAAATGGATGGAATATGCTCTAATTCAGGAATGCGAAGTAACCACTGTTCCTCCCAATTTTTCTCCTTGTCCCAATTTTCCCAATACTGAACATCCCGTAGCAGCGCATCAATGTTAAAAGGATACTGCACCGCATCAGGATCATGAAGGTGAAAACGAAGCAATGGCTTACTGACAGCATTTGGCATCAAGCTGAATATTTCTGCCATGGATAAGTAGTCGCATTCACCGCCATTCTCATCGGTTTCCATTGTCAGGATTGAGTCATCGCCTCTGTAGGCCACATCAAGTGTTGCTTCTAGGTGGTAATCGTCCAAAAAATCATCCCCCGTCCGCTTGTTGGATTTCATTTGCTCATAGAGAAAAGCAGTTTTGGCCATTAACTTGGCGCTTTTTTCAGTCAGTAGTTTGTTGATTCGCTCAAATTGCAATACTGCTTGGGGCGTAAATACAAATCGCTTGTTGATGATCTCCTTTCTCATACCGAGTACATCGTTCAGGCATCCCAAATAGTTGCCGTCGCCACAGGTTGACAGATAGCCGTCGTACAGCTGCTGAATTTTGACTTCCAATGCCGGTAGTTCTAAGGATTCGATTTCGAAGGGAGAAGTGGCATTTTGCTGTTTCATGTCTGTTTTCTATTTATTTGACAAAGATAGGCGGATGGTCTGCCAAAAGCTAGCGGAGGTGTTTTAATTTAAAAATATTAATCTACTGTATTTGAAATAAAAGCAAATTTAGCAAAAAAGGATGTGAATATCTATTGGCTCAAATACTGGCAAGAATTGATACTCTAATTGGGTGTTCCATTTCATTGTTGGCCATAAAACAAAAATCGCCGCAACCATCTCCTTTTAAAACATTTATGCCATTTATTATAAAATCAAGATCAAGCTTTTCGGTTACAGGGTCAAGGTCAATACTCGGTTTTAATCGGAAATTATTTTCAATCAAAATCCAGAATGTAAGGTTTTTAGCTGTGTCCAACTTCATTTTTTTAAGGAGCATTTTCACTGTTTCGGAAATGCTCGAACAAGGTTTGTCGCCAGACTCGGGATAACGCCCAAAGCTGAAAATCCGACCGTGCTGCAAAGTCCAAATAATTTCGCTGTAGCTAACGCACGGAAATACTGGAGTATCAGTGAAAAGCTTGTAGAGTATCTCTTGAATGCTATTGCGAGTTGCCAAATGGCAGTATTGTTCATCTTTTATTTTCAGGTAGATATTGGTAAAAACGCCATACTGTTTGGAGTATTGTTTGATAACATCACCACCAAGACTATTCTCGTGCATAATAAACATACCGATTTTAGATTTGTCATTCCGATGTGCTTCTATTGAATGTAGAAACAGCTCAATATCAGCTTCATTTCTGAAATTTAGAAAGTAGAAATCTACACTATATTTTTCGGATTTAGCATAAAAACTGTTTGTATCTTCATATTCCTTGGTAACAGTGAAATAAGGCAATTGAATCAAGAAGGCATTCCTGAATCGAAGGCACAAGCGCAGTTTCTCGTCACCATGCTCTTCCTTGCTTTTTGTAAGTTTGTCGATATAATTTTCTAGCTCTTCTAGCGACATCCGCTCTATTTGCATTCTAAATTGCTGACTAGTATAGGTTCGGGGCAGTAGCATTAAGCTGGGATAAATCCATTCGGCAGTTGCATTCATATTGGGTTGGGATTTTGAGGATTGATAAGTCATTGAAACTTGGTCATTTCTTGATAATCTCATTTTCCCACTCTACCTTGATAATATTTCGGAAGTCATTCATCCTAATGATATCTGAAATGCTGTAGTTGTGATAACAAAACAGATCATGAGAAGCGTTACAAAAGTAGGGAATGTGGCTTAGCTCAGGAGCACTCAGCACTTCATCATTCCAATGGAATTCGAGCATTTGATCCTCTTGGAAACCATCACCATACCCTTCTTGAAAAACAGCCTCTGGGTCATGATACATAAATCTCCTCACATGGCCGTCCAATCTTGATTCTTGTAAAATTTCGGCCATCTTGTGGTAATCCGACCTGCCTTCGTTTTCGTCTACTTCCAATTCCAGTAATGAACTTTCATCCCAATACCTTACCTCCAAAGTAGCTTCAAGAAAATATTCGTCAAGAAAATCATCGCCACCCCTTTTTAATGCTAACATTTGTTGGTTGATGGCATTGGCTTTTGCGAGCAACTTGGCTGTATTTTCAGTCAGTATTTGATTGATCCGTTCAATCTGTTTTACCACCAGCGGTGTAAATACAAATCCTTTTTTGATTCGGTACCTTCTTTCTGCAAGATAGCTGTCCAATTGATCCAATAAATCTTTTTGTTGGTTCAATTTACACGTTTCATAAATTTTATAAAGCAATTTTATTTTATCCTCTAGTTCAGTGAGTGATAAAGTTTCAAGATCGTCAAAAGTTGTAGTTATCATATTGTTTCTATTGGGTTTACGGTACAAAGAAAACGGCTGCTTCTGCCAATAGTGAGCAGAGATTGCTTTATTTTATCAATTAAATTTGATATTGGATTTTTACGAACTGAAATACTAAAAAAGGACAAATGGAATTAACATTTTAGTAAATTAATTCGCTACCTTTGGCGGATAATTGGCTGAAATTAGATTTACAAACCAGCGTACAAATGATTAGTAAAACTGCACTGTTTTTGTAAAAACTGTGTGGATACTGATTTAGCAATTTAGGTATAACTTTACTTTTCGAGATTAATAATCAATAATTCAATAAGATAGAATGAATCAGGCAGTCCATAACAAATCAATTTCTTTCATTTGGTCCATAGCAGACGATTGTTTACGCGATGTATATGTGCGCGGAAAATACCGTGACGTGATATTACCCATGGTGGTGTTGCGCAGGTTGGATGCCTTGCTCGAACCAAGCAAGGCGGCAGTGTTGGAAGAACTCGTTTTTCAAAAGGAAGTGGCCGAGTTTACCGAATGGGACGAAAATGGTCTGAGACAAGCCAGTGGATATGTATTTTACAATACCAGCGAATGGACTTTGCAGCGACTGCACGATACGGCCACCAATAACCAACAAATCCTGCAAGCCAATTTCGAGGATTACCTCAATGGCTTCAGCGGAAACGTTAAAGAGATCATTGAGAAATTCAAACTCAAAAGCCAGGTACGCCACATGGCCTCCAAGGATGTGTTGTTGAATGTATTGGAGAAATTCACCTCCTCCTATATTAACCTGACCCCTTTCGAGAAAAATGATCCCGATGGACGAAAATTACCACCCTTGACCAATTTGGGAATGGGTTATGTATTTGAGGAGTTGATCAGAAAATTCAACGAGGACAATAACGAGGAGGCCGGTGAACACTTTACCCCACGCGAAGTAATTGACCTGATGACCCACATCATTTTCGAACCGGTGAAGGACAAATTGCCTCCCGTAATGACCATTTACGACCCCGCCTGTGGTAGTGGTGGGATGCTCACCGAATCTCAAAACTTCGTGAAAGACGAGGAAGGAGAGATAAAGGCCAAGGGCGATGTCTACTTGTATGGCAAGGAGATCAACGACGAGACCTATGCCATCTGCAAATCGGACATGATGATCAAGGGCAACAACCCCGAAAACATCCGTGTGGGTTCTACCCTCTCCACCGATGAGTTCGCAGGGACGGTTTTCGATTTTATGCTCTCCAATCCACCTTATGGGAAATCGTGGGCCAGCGAAGCCAAGTACATCAAAGACGGAAAAGAGATCATTGACCCCCGTTTTCAGATCATACTCAAGGATTATTGGGGAAATGAAGTGGAGGCCGATGCCACACCACGTTCCTCGGATGGACAGTTGCTCTTCCTGATGGAGATGGTCAACAAGATGAAACCTCTAACACAAAGTCCCTTGGGGTCCCGAATTGCCTCGGTACACAACGGCAGTAGCTTGTTTACGGGTGATGCAGGTGGTGGCGAAAGCAATATCCGCAGGTACATTATCGAAAACGACAATCTGGAAGCCATTGTACAAATGCCCAACAACTTGTTTTACAATACGGGCATCACAACCTATATCTGGATTCTGAGCAACAACAAAGCTCCGAATAGAAAAGGGAAAGTGCAATTGATAGATGCTGGACTGATGTTCCGCAAGTTGCGCAAGAACCTGGGCAATAAAAACTGCGAATTTGCACCCGAGCACATCCGCGAGATTGTCTCCGTGTACGAAAGCATGCAAGCCATTGACAGAACGATAGATGCAGAAACCAAAGAGGAACAGGGCATCGCCTCTAAACTGTTCGACAACACCGATTTTGGCTATTACAAAGTGACCATTGAACGCCCCAAACGCCTGAAAGCACAGTTTACCCCCGAACGCATTGCCGAGCTTCGTTTCGACAAAAGCCTCCGTGAAGCTATGGTTTGGGCTTATGAAACTTTTGGAGAAGCAGTCTATACTGATATTACCAAATTTGAAAAGGAAATTACCACTTGGTGTGAAAAAAATGAACTGAACCTCAACGCAAAACAAAGCAAAAGCTTGGTGAGTGAAGCACTTTGGACAAAGCAGTTGGATTTGTTCAATAACGCAAACGCATTGATGCAAGCCATTGGTAATGATGAGTACAGCGATTTCAATATTTTCAAGGAGAAGGTGAATGCCGCTTGTAGAGACAAGGCATGCCTTGTCTCTGTATCCAACAGCGAGAAAAATGCCATCCTTTCTGCAGTCAGCTGGTACGATGCCACTTCCGAGAAGGTGGTAAAAGGCACCACCAAACTATCGGGAGATAAATTAACCCAGCTTTTGGAACGATTAGATTGTAAGGAGTCAGAACTTGCTGATTATGGAT
>CANFFA010000226.1 GCA_947445425.1 Paludibacteraceae bacterium | reverse complement strand
TTCTGACTTATCCATCTTATAATTATCAATTTGTTTGTGTTGGTCGACCAAAATTACATTATTTATTTTGATTATCTGTCTGTTTTTGTTTCTTTTATGATTTTTATAATTTCATTTTTATACAATAGTTCAGTATGCACCATTTCTGTTATTTTGAATGGACTTTTTTCATATTCTGTTGCTTTCTTTTTGTAAATATAATCGTACCTTTGTGCCCGAAATATAGATGTTTAAAATAAAGAAAACTGTAATTTTATGAATGTAGTTACAAAAACCATCACATTGGGTGATGGACGTACCATTTCTATTGAAACAGGAAAATTGGCAAAACAAGCCGATGGTTCTGTAATGGTTCGCATGGGTAATACCATGTTATTGGCCACGGTTTGTTCAGCACAAGATGCTGCTCCAGGCACTGATTTTATGCCACTTTCTGTGGATTATAAAGAAAAATTCTCGGCTTTTGGTCGTTATCCAGGCGGTTTCCTTCGTCGTGAAGGTCGTGCTTCTGATTATGAGATTTTAGTATCTCGTTTGGTGGATCGTGCATTGCGTCCTTTGTTTCCAGATGATTATCATGCAGAAACCTTTGTAACCGTAACTTTGTTCTCATCTGATGGTGAAGATATGCCGGATGCATTGGCAGGTTTAGCTGCGTCTGCTGCTTTAGCTGTTTCTGATGTGCCTTTCAACGGTCCAATTTCTGAATGTCGTGTTGCTCGCATCAACGGTGAATTTGTTATCAATCCTACTTTTGCTCAATTGGCCACAGCCGATATGGAAATTATGGTTGCAGCTACTATCGAAAACATTATGATGGTAGAAGGCGAAATGAAAGAAGTGAGTGAAGAAGAATTGTTAAGTGCAATGAAAGTGGCACATGAAGCTATCAAAGTTCAATGTCAAGTACAATTGGATTTGATGGAAGCTGTTGGTAAGACAGTTAAACGTACTTATTGCCATGAAGAAAATGATGCTGATTTAAAGAAAGATATTTGGGATAAAACATATGCGAAAGTTTATGAAGTAGCTGCATCTTGCAATACAGATAAACATGCTCGTATCGCTAATTTCAAAGCTGTTAAAGCTGAATATGTAGCTGGATTAGAGGCAGAAGTTGCTTCTTCTAAAAAAGGTCTAATTGGTAAGTATTATCATGAAGTAGAAAAAGAAGCGATGCGTCGTTCTATTTTAGATGAAGGTAAACGTTTGGATGGTCGTAAGACTACTGAGATTCGTCCTATCTGGTCAGAAGTTGATTATTTACCTGGTGCTCACGGTTCTGCTGTGTTTACACGCGGTGAAACTCAATCTTTAACTACCGTTACTTTGGGAACAAAAATGGATGAGAAATTAGTTGACGAGGCTTTATTCCGTGGAAAAGAGCGTTTCTTGTTGCACTATAATTTCCCTCCATTCTCAACAGGTGAAGCGCGTGCTTCTCGTGGAGTAGGTCGTCGTGAAGTAGGTCATGGTAACTTGGCATTGCGTGCCTTGAAAAACATGATTCCTGATAATTATCCTTATGTAGTTCGTGTGGTTTCTGATATTTTAGAATCAAACGGATCTTCTTCAATGGCTACAGTTTGTGCTGGTACATTAGCATTGATGGATGCAGGAGTTGGAATTAAAAAACCGGTTTCTGGTATTGCCATGGGATTGATTTCTGAAAATAAAGGAACTAACTTTGCAGTACTTTCTGACATCTTGGGTGATGAAGATCACTTGGGTGATATGGATTTCAAGGTGACTGGTACTAAAGATGGTATTACTGCTACGCAAATGGATATTAAAGTGGATGGTCTTTCTTATGAAATTCTTGAAACAGCTCTTTTGCAAGCCAAAGCAGGTCGTTTACACATCTTGGGCAAAATCGAAGAAACATTATCTGCACCTCGTGAAGATATGAAACCAAATGCACCGCGTATTGTGGTAATGTTTATACCTAAAGAGTCTATTGGTTCTATCATCGGCCCTGGAGGAAAAATTATCCAAAACATGCAAGCTGAGACAGGTGCAAACATCACCATCGAAGAAATTGGTGATCAAGGACGTATCGAAATTGCTGCCAATAATAAAGCTGCAATTGATGCCGCACTTTATAAAATTAAAGGTATCGTAGCCATTCCTGAAATTGGTGAAACTTATCCTGCAAAAGTAAAATCAGTAATGCCTTATGGTGCATTTGTTGAATTTATGCCAGGAAAAGAAGGTTTGTTGCACATTTCAGAAATTGACTGGAAACGCATTGAAACCATGGATCAAGCTGGTATCAAAGAAGGTGATATGATTGATGTTAAATTATTGGAAGTAGATCCAAAGACAGGTAAATTCAAACTGTCTCGTAAAGCGCTAATGCCACGTCCTCCTCGTGAAGACAAACCTGCTGCTGAGTAATTTAAGAATTTGTAAATAGATTAAGGTTGTATCTGTCATGGATACAACCTTATTTTTTTTCAAGCGTTCTTTGTCCCTATAAATTGAATATTTATTATTGAATTTGTATCTTTGTTGCTCATAAAATTAATTATATAAATATGTTGACAATTGGTACCCCCCTTTCTGCTTCGGCTACGAAAGTCATGCTATTAGGTTCTGGAGAATTAGGAAAAGAAGTTGCAATCGAGTTTCAACGCTTGGGCGTAGAAGTAATTGCGGTTGACCGTTACCCAAATGCACCAGCCATGCAGGTTGCCCACCGTTCTCATGTTATTTCCATGTTGGACGAGAAAGCTTTACGTGAAGTCATAGAAGCCGAAAAGCCTGATTACATTGTGCCAGAAGTAGAGGCCATTGCTACAAATTTATTAGTGCAATTAGAGAAGGAGGGTTTCAATATTATTCCTACTGCCAATGCTACTTTATTGACCATGAACCGTGAAGGGATTCGTAGTTTGGCAGCAGAGCAATTAGGACTAAGAACGTCTTCCTATAGATTTGCTGGTACTAAAGAGGAATTCCTACAAGCCATTACTGAAATTGGTTTGCCTTGTGTGGTGAAACCAGTGATGAGTTCTTCAGGAAAGGGACAGAGTTATGTTAAAACTATTGATGCAGTAGACGCTGCTTGGCAATACGCTATTGAAGGAGGACGGGGTAATTCAGATCGAGTAATTATCGAAGGATTCGTAGATTTTGATTATGAGATTACGCTTTTGACGATTAGTCATAAAGCGGGGGTTTCCTTTTGTGCACCGATTGGTCATCGACAAGAAGGAGGTGATTACAAAGAGTCTTGGCAACCACAACAAATGACGGAAAAAGCTTTGAATGAAGCACAGTATATTGCTGAATCAGTAGTAAAAGCCCTCGGTGGTTGGGGATTGTTTGGCGTAGAGTTTTTTGTGAAAGGTGATACTGTCTATTTTAGCGAATTATCACCACGTCCACACGATACAGGCATGGTAACGCTGATTTCACAAGATTTATCCGAATTTGCATTGCATACCCGTGCTATTTTAGGTTTACCGATCCCGAATATTGTACAACATGGTCCTTCTGCTTCAAGCGTTATTATGGTTGAAGGTAAATCTAGTTCAATAACTTTCAGCGGAATTTCAGCAGCATTGTCTGAAAATGATACTCAGATTCGACTTTTTGGAAAACCAGAAGTGGATGGTGAACGTCGTATGGGTGTTTGTTTGGCTAGAGCTGCAAGCGTAAAGGAAGCACGTACCAAAGCGAATAGGGCCAGTGCAGCAGTTGGATATACCTTGTAATTTGTTCTTATTCTATTGAAGAATACTATCAATATATACCAATAAAAACCAATAAAATGACTTTAGAAGAAATTATAAATTATAGGAGATCTGTAAGACAATATAAAGCGCTTTCGATTGATTCAGATAAAGTGAAGCATTGTATAGCATTGGCTACACTTTCTCCAAACAGTTCAAACATGCAGTTGTGGGAATTCTATCATGTCACTTCTCCAGAAATACTCAAAGAACTTTCAATCGCTTGTTTAGATCAAGGTGCTGCATCATCTGCTAAAGAAATGGTCGTTTTTGTAAGCAGGCAAGATTTGTATAAGAAAAGGGGCAAGCAACTGATAAAGCTTGAAACAGAGAATGTGTTGAAAAACAGTTTGCTAGAAAAGCAAGAGAAAAGAATCAAGCGTTGGGAACTCTATTATGGGAAAGTAATTCCTTTTTTATATGCTCGATTCGGTGGCGTATTGGGAATTGTTCGAAAAGTGTTAGTGAACCTTATCGGATTTTTTAGAGCCATTACCTATCAAGTTTCAGAAAATGATGTAAGAGTAGTGGTTCATAAAAGCTGTGCATTGGCTGCCCAAACCTTTATGTTGGCCATGGCCAATGAAAAGCTAGACACTTGTCCGATGGAGGGTTTTGATAGTAGAAAAGTAAAACGATTATTGAATTTGCCATGTGGTGCAGAAGTAAATATGATCATTTCTTGTGGTATACGTGATGATCAAGGTGTTTGGGGGGATAGAATGAGGGTGCCTTTTGAGGAAGTTTATAAAAGGATTTAAAAGTGAATACGAAAGCAAGCATTAGAAAAATATTTTGATGCTTGCTTTTGAAACACAATACTGAACTAAATACTAACTCATCTTGTTTTATTTTAAACGCTTTAAAAAAACTATTTTATTCGGAAAGCAAAACTCACGGAAGTTTACCATTCTTAGATAAGACTGTCCCAGATTAGACGGAATTTATAAATAGAATTTGTTGAGCTTCAATATTAAATCATCATGGCAGAAAATTCAGCGAACCATTTTAGCAATAGAGATTTGTTTCGGTATATCACCAAGGAAAAAAGGGATGTTGCTGATATTTATATCTACTCCATATTGAGTGGTTTAGTTCAGTTAAGCATTCCCTTGGGCATACAAGCCATTATCAGCTTTGCCATGGGATCCACAATGGTAACTTCTTTATATCTGCTCATTGGTTTTGTGGTATTGGGCACT
>CANFFA010000225.1 GCA_947445425.1 Paludibacteraceae bacterium | reverse complement strand
TCGTTTTCAAACCATTCAATCTACAAAGTGATTTAAGACTCAAGCCATTCCTTGCTGCCACCTTTCGTAAATTATCACCCTTTCGCACAGTATAGTATTTGGCAGCGGATTTCATGGCCAACACTCGCTTAGCATCTTGCTGATAAAAGAAAGACTTCTTTTTGGTAATCAAATAGCTAGGTGAACAAACTAGACCTGTATTGAAATCAATAATATTGGCTGGATTAATCGCATTACCAATATAGCGCGTTTCAAAATGCAAATGTGGACCAGTTGAATGTCCTGTATTTCCACCCAATCCAATTAATTCACCTGCCTTTACAGTCTGGTTATGAACTACCAACACTTGTGACAGATGTGCATAAACTGTTTCTAATCCATTATCATGACGAATCACAATATAGTTCCCATAACCATGGGCTTCGAAATCAATAATACGAACTTTACCCGCAAAAGCTGAAACAATCGAATCCCCGACCTTCACCCTTAAATCAGTACCATAATGATAACGATAGCGACGAGGTCCAAAATCGGAAGTAACTACATTAAAGGTAGGAATAACAAAATGGGAACAATCAATCAAAACAGAATCCGGCAAACTATCTACCGGGATTTTATAAGGATTGATTCTTTCACGCGTCCAAATATTATTATAAATATCCTCAGCTGGGTGATTTTCCATCAAATCATCCGACTGGTCATTTAACATCTTTTGGTAAACATTCGCACTGTCTTTTTTTACTATAAATGATAGTTTGGAAGCTTGCCCCCAAAGTCCGACTATAGAAAAAAGAAATAATACTAACGTAAGGTATTTATAAAGAGAGTTTGGCATAGAATTGTCTTAGATTTCATCATTGGCATAAAATACAAAGGGGTCAAGCTTATCAAACTCAAAAATCTCTTCGTCTTTAAAAAATCTTTTCAATTCAATGATAGCATTTTCAACTGAATCGGAAGTGTGAACGATATTCTCCTGTACACTGATACTGAAATCTCCACGCAAAGTTCCTGGTGCAGCTTCTCTACCATTAGTTTTACCAGCCATGGTATGCACCACATGTACTGCATCAATCCCTTTCCAGCAACAAACAATCACGGGTGTAATCATCATTGCATCTTTTATTCGCTTAATAAAACTTTTATGCGCGAGGTGTGAATAATGTTCCATTAAGACTTCATCCGTTAATTGTATCATTTTCATACCAATTAACTGTAATCCGCGATTTTCAAAACGACGGATTACCTCACCAATAAGACCTCTACGGATTGTAGAAGGTTTAATAATTACAAGTGTTCTTTCCAAAATTATAACATTTAAAAGATTAATATTTACTTTATAAATAATGCTAGCTCAAATATAGCTGAATACATTTTTCGCTCAAAAAAAATTCCACATTCTTAACTAATTGAACCCCAATTTAAGGTATTGGTTTTCATTTTACTCAATTGCGTTGCCATCACCCTGTTTTCAATCTTCTCCAGCTGAGGATCTAATTCCAGAATCTCTAAAGCCGCACCACGAGCAATCTCCAACATTTTTCCATCTTGTGCTAAATTGGCAATTTTCAATTCAAATGGCAAACCACTTTGTTGCGTACCTTCCAAATCACCTGGTCCTCGAAGTTGCAAATCAGCTTCCGAAATTTCAAATCCATCATTTGTTCTTACCATGATTTCCATTCGCTTACGGGTATCACTTCCCAATTTAAAATCAGTAAGTAAGATGCAAAAAGACTGCTCAGCACCACGCCCTACACGTCCACGCAATTGATGTAATTGCGACAAGCCAAACCGTTGAGCACTTTCAATTATCATGACTGAGGCATTGGGAACATTCACCCCTACCTCAATAACAGTAGTGGCCACCATTATTTGCGCCTCACCCCGTACAAAAAGTTGCATTTGGTACTCCTTTTCAGCCGCCTTCAGTTTACCATGTACCATGCTCACTTTATAATTCGGAAAAGTCTGTCGAATACTTTCGTAACCTGTTTCCAAATTACTTAGATCCATTTTTTCAGACTCTTGAATCAATGGATATACCACATAAACCTGACGACCAAGTTCTATCTGTTTGGCAATAAAGCCATTCAATCCTTGTCTTTTATTTTCATAATAATGATAGGTCTCAATAGGCTTACGACCCGGTGGCAATTCGTCTATCACCGATACGCTTAAATCACCATACAAAGTCATGGCTAAAGTTCGCGGAATGGGGGTTGCTGTCATGACTAATATATGTGGCGGTTTAATATTTTTACGCCAAAGCCTTGCACGTTGTTCAACCCCAAAACGGTGTTGTTCATCAATTACGACCATTCCGAGATTAAAGAATTGAACTGAATCTTCTAATACCGCATGTGTACCAATTAGAATCTTCAGTTCTCCATTGCGCAATTGTTCATGAATGGGTATTCGTTTTTTGGGAGTAACGGAACCTGTTAGTAAAGCAACATTTACACCCAAATCACCCAGTAATGATTGTATACTTACAAAATGTTGTGTGGCAAGAATCTCCGTTGGCGCCATAATACAAGCCTGAAAACCATTATCAACAGCCATAAGCATAGACATCAATGCCACTAAGGTCTTTCCACTTCCTACATCACCTTGCAGCAAACGATTCATTTGCTTTCCCGTTGCTACATCTGCTCGAATTTCTCTCAAAACCCTTTTCTGTGCCCCTGTCAATTCAAAGGGAAGGTAATCTTTGAAAAAGCTATTAAAATTATGACCAATTTGTCCAAAAACAAAACCCGTAGTATGTAAATCACGCCATTTGGATTGACGTAAAATGCTAAGTTGAATATAAAAAAGCTCTTCGAATTTAAGTCTTTGTCTTGCCTTATTAAGTAAATCTGCATTTTTAGGAAAATGAATATTCACCAAAGAATCTGTCAAATTAATTAAAGCAAAGCGCTGTAGTAGAAAAGCGGGCAAGGTTTCTGGCACTCCTGTTTTAATACTTTGAACAATAGGGAAAATTATCTTTTGTAAAATTTTAGAATTAAGATAACTATTTTTCATCCTTTCTGAAGTATTGTAGAAAGGCTGCAATCCCATTTGTTCTGGAGGTGGCAATTTTGATGCCAATTCTATTTCGGGATGAACAATATTATACTTTCCATTGAAAGCAGTGGGTTTGCCAAAAATCACATACTCCATTTTGGTATGGATATTATCGCAAATATATTTAACTCCTTTAAACCATATCAATTCAATGGTCTTCTGACCATCGGTAAATATTGCTGTCAAGCGTTCATTCCTACCTTCTCCAGTTTTATCAAAACGTAAAATCTGCCCCTTTACTTGAATAAAGGGCATATCATTGGATATTTCATGCAAATAATAGAAACGACTCCTGTCTACATATTTGTAGGGGTAGTGACGCAACAAATCCTCGGCAGTACGTATACCAAGTTCTTTGTCTAATAACTCTGCCTTTTTAGGTCCAACCCCTGGCAGATAGGTTATTTTTTGCATGGATAATTCCACTACTTTAATTTATATTTGAAGGGTTCATGCTATTACAAATCTTATGCCTAAAAAATCTAATTGAAATAATAAGTAATTTGAACAATATAATGTCGTATTATCGAGTCTACTCAATTAATTCATTTTAATATTTTTGAACGCCAAGAACGCCAAGTTTAGACGACGCAAAGTTCAGATATACAGTATGTAAATTTCTTTGCGTCTTAGCTCCTTTGCATCTTTGCGTTCAAAAAATACTTTTCGGTGCGAAAGATAGTAGGATATTATTTATTTCCAATTACTTATTAAGGATTCTAGTAAATAAAATAGCCAACAACAAAAATAATTTCTTTATGAAAAAATATATTTTAGCCTTTTTAGATTGGCTTGGTTTTGATTTAATTTCTATTTTATTAAAAGTAATTCGCGGGGAAGAGCCTAAAAAAAATGGAAAGATACTGTTACGCAAGATACTGATCCCAGTATTTTCTGTTTTAATATTTCTTGGTGGATGTAATTTTGTTTCCTCCTACCTGTATGGTGTTGAAAGGGAGCGTAAAATTGAAAAAACGAGAAGTTCTGAAGGTGAAGCAGCAGCTTTGATTATGCAAAAAGGTATTGATAATGGGGATCCTAGTTGTAAGCCAAATTCTCTGCCTAGTCCTATGGATGTTTGGCACGGTTTACAAAAACTGATTACTGACCACGAAATGATCCAAGCTGACAAAGCTGCTTTTGAGGAGAAAACGTCAAAAGTAAATGCAATGCTAAAAGAGCAGGGGAAGAGTGAAATTAAATATACAGGTAGGCCTTCTTTTGTTGATCAAATCTTCAAAAGTCTTGAAACTGTTTTTGCTGGATTTTTATTGGCAGCATTTATTGCTATACCAGCAGGAATTGTACTCGGATTAAGTAAGACGCTTAGAGATGCTGTCAACTGGATTATTCAAATTCTAAAACCAGTGTCACCAGTGGTTTGGCTTCTACTCGTTTCTATGGTAGTTAAAACAATTTTGGCCAATGCAGATATGGATAAATCCTTCATTATCTCCTTTATAAGTGTAGGATTTTGTTGTATGTGGGCAATACTGGTGAATACAATGGTTGGAGTTTCCTCTGTAGATAAAGATTATCTAAATGTTGCGAAAGTATTACGTCTTGGAGTAGTTACAAAAGTCTTTAAAATTATATTGCCAGCCTCTATACCTAGTATTTTTACTGGTTTAAGAATCTCATTGTCAGTAGCATGGATGGTGTTGATTGCCATTGAGCTTTTGGCTCAAAGTCCTGGACTTGGGTCATTTGTTTGGGAAGAGTTTCAAAATGGATCCAATGATTCGAATGCTAAAATAATTGTTGCCATGTTTGTTATTGGAGGGATAGGTTTTGCTTTGGATAAAATGATGATGATGATTCAAAATGCTGTTAGTTACGATAGTAAATCTTAATTAACCGTCCTTTTTTATGCATCAATTTAATCGTTGATA
>CANFFA010000224.1 GCA_947445425.1 Paludibacteraceae bacterium | reverse complement strand
TGTTGTATCCTCTTGGCAGAAGGATTTGTTCCAAACCTCTTTTAATGGTGTTATGGGCTGATTTAATATTATCGTAGAGATACTCTTCTCTTAGGTTTCTTATACTGCTTTCATCGAGATATTCTTTAAAAATTCTGAGATAGGCCTCTGTTGTTCTTGGCTCTACTTTAAGTTCTTTGCCATCTTTATCATGGGTTTTCTGTGGTCGGAATTTTTCAACGATGCTTTTTACATTTTCGATATTGCTATTGAAAGTTGTTCTAGCTGTTTTGATTTCTTCTATCATCGCCATCTGACTATCCAAGCCCTTTATCTCATCTAAGATATTTTCTCGTTGTTCCAGGAGCATTAATTCTGCAAGAGCGTATGGGTCGGTAATTAATCCCGCTTTTAGTTCGGCAGGATTAAACTCTTCTAAATTGAGCGCATTGACCCTCCCTGAGCGATACCATATCTCATTTATCCTGCTTGTTTTCTCCTGCAACTTTTGAAAAATAAAACTGTCGATGCTGTTTTCCATTAGCGGAATTACAATACGCACATTGGCATAACGATTACCATATCTCCAGATTCTTCCCTCCAGCTGTTTAATGTCTGTTGGATTCCAATCTATCCACAAATCATAGAGCGTACTTGCTCTGTCTTGTAGATTGATTCCTTCTTTGATACTCGCACTTCCGATGATCACCTTT
The DNA here is from genome assembly GCA_947445425.1 of Paludibacteraceae bacterium. Taxonomy (GTDB): domain Bacteria; phylum Bacteroidota; class Bacteroidia; order Bacteroidales; family Paludibacteraceae; genus Paludibacter. The sequence continues at coordinate 4,284 of CANFFA010000224.1, read as the reverse complement.
ACCGTTCCCGCCAAAAACTTTTCTTTGATACTGTCCTTTTTTGCGGCGCTTATTCCACTACTAATGATTCCAACTTCATTTTCCTTAAATCCGATTTTCTTTACCAAATACTCTTTGATAAGCGGGAAAAATGAAACGCCCGAATTCATGTAAATCACTTGTCCGCTCACTTCTTCTCCTCTTTGCAGATGGAAATCACGTACACTTTTAATGCAACCCATCACGTAATCTATCTTTGGCGAATTCTCGATGTACTGCTCGTAAGTTGGATTTTTATCGGGATTACAACCATACAAGTAAGGACTAAGCGCCAATTGTCTGGCAAAGGACAATCCTCTTAGTGTTCTTGCGCTATCTTCTTCTTCAGCCGACATATTTTTTTCATCCACAGAGATGCCTCCGGCGGCTGGCGAGGCGCCAGAGCCATTAACCGATTCTTCAACGGTATCTTCTTCACCGGCTGGGTTGGCGCAGAAATGCACAAGACTTGTTTTACCCATCACATACATTTCTACATCACGCATGAAATCTCTTTGCTGCGTAGTCATGGAAAGATTGGTGCTTATTTGTTTTTCGGACGGCAATGCTATTATTTCATTGCCCACCCGCTCACTGAGCATTGGAAGAACTATCTTATTTGGTCGTTGTATGCCAGCATCTTCTCCACTTTTGTAACTGATGTATCTGAATATTAATGATTGAAGAGCTATCAAATTTGAAAAGCCCATCACCACTTCTTTTCTCTCGGGTTTTAGTTTCGAGTTAATCACCAGTTCTAAACTTGTTTTGATAAAGACATCGAAAAATTCTTTGATGTTTTTCACGCCCGACTTTTCCAATTCCTGATAACCAATGAGTGCCAACATGGAGTAAATCTCCAGAGGAGAATTCGTAAATGGTGTTGCTGTAAGCAGCATTACATTACGCATATTGTTGTTGCGCAAAATATACTGACTCATCATAAATCCGCGAAGCGCAATCATTGATGGTTCTCCCGATTGTATATCGTAAGGACTCTTATGATACTGGCCGCTGGCTTTCTGCGAACCCTTAACTTTAGTGAAACTTTTTTTCATCGCGTGGGCTTCGTCCACCACCATAAAATCCAATCCCAAATCTTCTACCTTCACCATGCCTCCCTGCATTCCCCTTCCCATGATTTCCTCTACTCTCTGGTAGAGCTTGGCCCTTTCTCTTTCTTCCTCTGTGCCTTGATTCAGTATTTCAAATAGCTGCTCTCCGATTTGATTCCATGTCTCATCATCAAAACATAATCTATTGAATCCTTCATAGGTCATCACCGAAATACTGTAATCGGAAACAGGTGAAATCACTCCGTTTTCATCGCGTAAAGTATCGATGTGTTCCTGGCTTAAATTGTATAAATCATTTACAGGATATTGTGGTAAGATTCCACTTAAGGTAATTTTGCCGTTTTGTAAAACACCGCGTAATTCTCCCAACCAGTTTGAATAGGTTTGATTCGGCACAATGATAAATGGTCGTTTGCATTGCCCGATTTCTAGTGCGTTGGCAATGGAGAGAATCGCTGTCATTGTTTTTCCTACTCCCACATCATAGGCTATACAGCCCGAACCATGCACCGATATAAATCCTATTCCTTCTCTTTGTGCCTGACGGATGAAAAGCGGTTTGTTTTTAAAGGTGGCTGAACAACTGAAAGCAACTGGTATTTTGAAATAATTGATATCTACATATCCATTGTATTTTTCATTCCACTGCTGTTCCACAAAAAGCTGATCTTCCTTGGAAATTCCGCTAAATAAAAACTCCACGAAAAATTCATCCCCTTCCTTTTTCGCATTTTGCTTCATGCGCAATTTCACATCCTTATCGTAAAAGCGGTCGGGTACTTTCTCATCTAGGTAATAATTGATTATCTCTAAATCTGTGGATTTCTTAAATACATCTTTAGGTAAACCACGAAGCCAATGTTTAAAGGCATCCTTCAAACTTTTTTGAATCTCAATGGATTGTCCGCTTTTAAAGTCATGAAACTTACTACCATCACTCAGCTTATGAACCATCACCTGAGATGCGAAATCAGAAATCGGTTTAATAAATAGTCTATTTTCCTTTACAGGATCACTAAGTGTTAACTTCTTTGGCAGCACTTTTTCCAGTCCTTCTCTTTGGCGCACAGCTTGGGCAGGCGACATATTCTTTTGGTCGTACTCCAGCTTTCTTAATCGCTCGTAAATGTTTTCAGCGTAGTAAAGAACCGATGGCAAATAGCTTCCGCTGTAATAACAAATCAATCCTTGTTCAAGCCATGTTGGAATGTATTCCTTCTCTTTGTTTGGTGCGATGGTGTATTTTTTCCAGCCGCCCTTAAATAGAATCGTTTCATCATTTATTCCATCACTTTTTCTTTTGTACCACAACCAAACTTTGATTTCTTCTTCGCTAATACCAGGGTTGTACTTTTGCATGATGTCTTCAAATTCCAACATCGTCTTTTCAGGCTGCACCTGCTCTTCCATTACTCGACTGAGTTCCTTTTTTGCCAAATGTTTTTTGGCTTCTCTAACCACCGCTTCCGCATTTTGCAAATGCAATTTGCCCACCAGTAAATCCTCCAAATTCTGCTTGATATCAGATTCAATAACTTTCTTTTCCTCCAGTTTTTTAGGAAGTATGGCTGTTGCTGCATCTATTCCGTAGATAGCATTTTCCAGTGTTCCTTTTACTTTGGTGATCGGTTTTCCAAAACGATCAGTACTAGGCACAACTTCGCCTAGTATCTTACTTGGATTTTTCTTAAACCAATTGTCATCCATGAGCATCGTATCATTAGATAATTCCTCCACTGCTGTTTCACTTTCACTTGTTTTCATAACTTCTAAATTTTTCTCCCTCTCTTTTATACTCCTATTCGCATCTTGAAATATTCTTCGAAACATTTTATATCCTTGAGCCATATTTTATTTTTTATTCATCATCTAATAATTGCTCGGACGACTCGGACGAATGGGTAAGTTCTTGTTCTATATGTGCGATGGCTGAACCAATGGGCATTCCCTCTTGAGCCACATGACGAATAATCATTTCTTCAATGCGCTGATATCCTTTTTCACTACTTTGCATTTTGCACACGTGAGGCCAGCTCTCCCCATCACAATCTTTTAGCTCCAGCTTAATCAGCTTTCTTAATTCTTCAAGTACTTCCTTGTTTTCCATTTTTAAAATCTTGTTTAATAAATTGTTGTGTCTTTATCTCATCTATTCTTCATGACTGCCTATGGGGATCGCACTAAAGACGACTATATCTGTTCCGATATCGGTGGTATTGAACACGCCTGTAGGTAGGCGATAAGCGTCAACTAATGTGGCGAGCTGAGAAATTCTCTGTTTTATTTTGTTGTATTTCGAAGCGTTTTGTAAAAAACCACTTGGAATAATAAACACCAGTAAACCACCAGGATTCAACATTTCTAATCCGCGAAGAATAAAATACTGGTCATACTCTGTAGCTCCAGTGTATTGCTTTTCACCCATTCCTGCCCATTTGCCTGAAAAATCTCCATAAGGCGGATTGCCAATAATTAAATCATATTTCTCTCCTGCATATTTTCCTTTCAAATGAATGTTTCCGATAAAAAATATCGTTTCAAATGGCTTTTGATACACCTTAACCTGAGGGTAAAGAATCTCTACAATTCTAACCGCTGTTGGATTAATTTCATATCCCGTTACCGATGCCTCTATCGGCGAATACTTCAGGAAATTACCCGTACCGCAAGCAGGCTCTAAAACTTTACCTTCATGATAACCATACTTGTAAGCTAAGCCCCACATTTTTCTTACTATATCTTCTGGCGTATAGTACTCGTACAGTATTCCTTTGCCCTGTGCGCCTTGCTTTATCAAGCCACCGCTTCCTGTGTATTGAGCAATATATAGTTTATCCCCATCTGAATATTTTCCACCACCTTCATTGTCCCTGGTAACAATAAAATCCTCTATCTCTTCATTGAGCGAAAGTTGTGTTTTTCGTTTTGGGGCAACCTTTTTTTCTGCTTCCGATGTTGTCCATTTTTCAATTTGACCATAAGGATTCCCCTTCTTTTTCAAATATTCCTGCACCACTTCCAATCCTCCTTGCAAGCGACTTATTTTCCAATCAACATCTCGAATAGCTTCCTTGCTTTTTCCTAATGGCTTTCCTGTAGATAAATTCAATTGTTGTTTTTTCTCCTCTTCGCCTTCCTTTATTTTCTCTTGTACATAAACAATGGCTGCCTGCAAATCTGCCACTGGTCT
>CANFFA010000223.1 GCA_947445425.1 Paludibacteraceae bacterium | reverse complement strand
CCAATTTGCAATACACCCCAATCCTTCGTAGGGTACATGCATAAATGTATGTATGTTTAGTTTTTTCATTATTTGATTATATATTTATTTTTTTTGATTTTATCCATTAATGTGTTGTCCATAAGGTATTTTAGCAACTAAGTAAATTAGACTGCTGGAAAAGCTAAAGCAAGCTATTGTAGTCAGTGGTATTCCTATTAGTGGGTGAATGAATTTCCAATTTAGACCTACTGCATCCAATCCAGCCAAAATTAAAACGTGAACCAGATATACACCAAAGCTGTATTTATTGGTTAGACTACTTAATCTTTTGAAATAGTTATTTTTTATTTCAATCTTTTTTAACAAGATAAAGATTGCTGCAGATAAAAGCAAGATGTTAGGGGAGAGGTATTCATAGAAATCTTGATTTAATTCCCCATCTCTTTTACTTAGAAAATAGGTGACATAAGTAGTAAATCCAATCAGTAGAATTATAAATATACCGAGGACTTTTTGGATAAATCTATTTTTCTCAAAGTTATTTATAGAGAGATAATAACCCAATACCAAATATCCTGTGTAACTTCCAAAGAAAGTGAGTTCTATTCCTGGATTATAATCCTCTAATAGCGGATTAAGAACAACAGTGGAGATTCCCCATAGAATTAAAAAGTAGACGATTTCCTTTTCTTGAGCATTTTTAATCCATCCTCTAAGAATTGGAATGACTAAATATAGTCCCATTATCATATAAATATACCAAAGGTGGTAGGCATGTTGTCCAAGTACACCATCGTGATAAATAATACTGTTAATAATTTCACCCAACAACTTTGGAATTTCTCTTATTTCACAATGCAACAGTTTGTCTTTCATGAAGATGAGACAATAGATGAATGCCCAAAATATAAATGGGACCACAACCCTCAGGAATCTATTTTTCAAATAGGGTAACAAAGCTTTATCTTGTCGAAGTAACAATGCTCCAGTTAACATAACAAAAAGTGGTACACAGCAACGCATCGCGCTATCCATCAAATCGAGGAGTAACCAATGAGATAAAGATACTTTTCCGTAGAAATATAGTCCTGGTGCAGCACAGTGCAGAAAAATGACACCAAATGTCGCAAAAAAGCGGATATTGTCAGCCCATTCAAGCTTTTGAGGTGATGGCAGTTTTGAAGGGTTCATTTTTAATGTTTAACCGAAAAAGTGGTGACAATCATTACAATAAGCAGAAAGACAAAAAGGGCAATTAGTAATTTATTGCTTGTTTTCATGATAATAATGTGCTAATTTTAAAATATGCCAATGTGCCAATGATTTGGCTACATTGTGTTTTTAGATCATTTATTTCCTGTGGAATCTAAAATTGACTATCATTAGACCTCTCTTTCAGTTAAACGGAAATAGGAAATAAGCCACAAATACGGTATGAGTAAAACACCAAGGAATTGGGCTATCCAGCCATAAGATGAATCTAGCTTATTGGAGCTTATACTCAATGAAAAACTCTGTAATCCAGCTGATTGCTCGCCAAAAGTTTGTTGGATGATGAATAATTCAATGATTGAAAATCCAATACCAATGGCTATAAGGCTCAAAATAGTTTTAAGTGTTGCATTTTTCTTGAAATACAAGGAGCCAAGCAAAAAGATGGATTGAAAAATCGTGAATTTACTTAAAGTCTGCCAAAAGGTATTATTAGTAGCTGTAAGCATCATTCCATTTTCATAAGGATGTGTTAATGTAGTAAAAACATCCCATTTAATATCCATACTTGTACCTAAATAAAACTTTGAAATGAGTCCACCAAGCACTGATCCAAGTAAATAAACCAACCAAGTCATTATAAAGTAATAAACTGTGGTCAATAAAATTGTAGTGAATAGTTTCTCTGTTTGCTTGGTTGGAATCATGAAAAAATGCATCCCATTAGCATTATGAGAAAGAGATTTGTATTGACGAACTGCGTACAAAATTCCACTCAAGTTTAGAATGCTTGAGAAAAAATCAGGTTGATGAATGAAGGTGAAAATCATCGTGAGCAAACTCCACAGCATGACTTCGTAGTTCATATTTTCCAAGAAGTATCGCTTGATTAATAGTACGATACGTTTATAATTTAAAGTTGAGTCCATAGCTTAGTTATCAAATAATTGACAGATTTTATATTTTTCAGCAAGTAAAGCATTGAACAATAGTTCGATGTCTATCGTACTTGATTCATTATCGATGTTTTCATAAATTTGTGCAACACCGCGCAAGGATTTTTCGGCAAAAATTGGATTTTTATCTTCAGGAATAAATTCTGATTCTTTAAAGAGAAGTTTTTGACAAATACTTTCTGTAGATTGATTAAACAGAATTTGGTGTTGTTCCATGATGATGATACTGTCAATCAAATTCTCAAGATCTCTCACTTGGTGCGTGGAAATGATAATGCATTTATCAGATTGTTCCACCGATGCTACCATGCGCCTAAACTGCCCTTTAGAAGGAATGTCTAGGCCATTGGTCGGTTCGTCCATTAATAATAACTTCGTATTTGTAGCCAGTCCAAAGGCTATCATCACCTTCTTTTTCTGACCTTGGGATAGCTTATTAAGTTCGGATTTTTTTGAACTTATTTCAAATTCATTTAGATATTTATTGAATTGCTCTCCATTATATTTAGGATAAAATGGGGCATAAATCTTTTCTAAATTACTGATGCTGACAGGGAATTCTGGAAATTCTTCAGGAATAAAATAGATATCTTGCAACATTTCGGGATTTCGTTCTTTCGGCTTGAAACCAAGTACATTAATTTGTCCTTTTGTTGGAAAAACCAAACCAGAAATGAGCTTGAGCAGCGTAGATTTACCTTCTCCATTTTTACCCAATAAACCATGTATTTTCCCAGCTTGTAAATGCAAAGTCAAGCTTTCAAGTAATTGGGCTTGTTGAGGATAATGAAAATCTAAATTATTAATTGTAATCATGTATTATTGGGTAGTTTGTTCATTTACTGAATTTTGATACAAAAGTAAAACAAGTATTTTAGTTGACACGCAATTTACTCTTGTTTTCATGCGTAAATAATTGTTTTTGGGTTATCGCATGCCAAATTTCATGGTCTTTGGTGAATAGTCGTATTCATGCTCGTTTCATATATAAACGTTCATTTTGTTGTTTCTGTTTTACTTAAAGGAATATTAATAGTGAATCGATTCATAAAAACTTGAAATTCTTGTACCTTTGTAGGCAATTCAATAGTGAATTACAAATTACTAATTGTGAATTATTTTTATGCATAATACTTCAGAAAAGCTAGAGCAATTTGAGCGCTTACTCCAAATAATGACAGAACTCCGTGCCAAATGTCCGTGGGACAAGGAGCAAACTTTTGAAAGTTTACGAACCCTTACCATTGAAGAGACTTACGAATTGGCAGATGCAATTATAAAAGATGATAAGGTTGAAATTCGCAAAGAGCTGGGTGATATCCTTTTACACATTGTATTTTATGCTGAAATGGGTAGTGAAACACAGGACTTCGATATTTATGATGTTTGTAAAGGTTTATGTGAGAAATTGATTTACCGCCATCCCCACATATTTGGCGATACCCATGCTGAAACCAGTGAAGTGGTAATGCAAAACTGGGAAAGTTTAAAACTCAAAGAGAAAGGTGGTAACAAAACAGTCCTATCTGGCGTTCCCGCTTCATTACCAGCATTGATTAAGGCACACCGAATTCAGGACAAGGCTAGAAGTGTTGGTTTTGATTGGGAGAATAGAGAAGATGTTTGGGCAAAAGTTCAGGAGGAAATTGATGAGTTTAAAGTGGAGATTACCGCAATGGACAGAAACAAAATGGAGGCTGAATTTGGCGATTTACTTTTTAGTTTGGTAAATGCAGCCCGATTATACGATATCAACCCGGAAAATGCATTAGAACGTACCAATCAAAAGTTTACCAGTCGCTTCAATTATCTAGAATCCAAAACCATTTCACAAGGAAAAGATTTGAAACAGATGAGTTTGTCAGAAATGGATTTGATTTGGGAAGAGGCGAAGCGTTTGGAAAAGTTGTAAATTTAAAGATAAGTGGGCTTGAAAATAGATGAGAGCTTATTCAATTTTTATTAAGTATGATTAATAAACCGCCCACATATTCGCATTTTATTAGTTATGATTAATAAAATGACTATATTTGTGCAGTTTATTAATCGTAATGAATGAAATATGAAAATTATAGATCGGCCCATTTATACAGAACGCATAAAACCTTTTATTGATAAAGGTATTATTAAAGTGCTTACAGGACAGCGTCGTGTTGGTAAAAGTTGTGTATTAATGCAATTGGTAAGCACTATAAAAGATAAAAATAGTGACGCAAATATTGTTTTTATAAATTTAGAATATGAAGAGTTTCGTCATATTCGTACTGACAATGATTTGTTTGAATATCTAAAAGATAAATTTCCTACCGAAAAAAACAATTACTTATTTATTGACGAAGTACAGGATATTGCTGGTTTTGAACATGTTTTGAGAAGTTTACAATCAAAAAATAGCTGTGATATATTTGTCACAGGTAGTAATGCCAAAATGTTATCTAGTGAATTATCTACTTATTTAGCCGGTAGATACATAGAGTTTCATATTCATAGTTTAAATTACAGTGAATTTTTGATTTTTCATAAATTGGAAAATAGTAACAAAAGTTTAATGTTGTATTTGACTTATGGAGGTTTACCCTATTTGTCAAATTTAGCTTTAACGGATGATTATTCATTTGAATATTTACGAAATGTGTATTCAACAATTTTATTAAGAGATGTTGTTCAGCGAGAGAGTATAAGGAATGTAGATTTTTTAGAAACTTTATTGCATTACACTGCTGATAATGTCGGAAGTCTATTTTCGGCAAATAATATCAGTAAATATTTAAAATCCCAACGAACTGAGATATCTACCAACCAAGTAATTAGTTATTTACGATCATTATGTAATGCATATATAAT
>CANFFA010000222.1 GCA_947445425.1 Paludibacteraceae bacterium | reverse complement strand
AACGCCAAGAACGCTAAGTTTAGAAGACGCAAAGTTCAGATATACAGTATGTGAATTTCTTTGCGTCTTAGCACTTTTGCATCTTTGCGTTCAAAAAATATTTTTCGGAGTGAACGAAAAATACGATATTATATCTTTCCTATTACTTACTTGAATTATCATTTTCAAACTCAGTATTTTTTGCTAAAAACATATAATTAAATCAAACAATAATAAACGCTAATATTCACTTTAAATGGATAAAACTGAATGACAATTTACATTTATTATGAGGCAATCCGTAAATTTGCAAATAAATCGAAAACAAGCTATTAGTATATCAAAATAGATATGAAAGCGTATTGAAAAATTATTCTGCTAAATAAATAGATATCAATTAATAATTCAAAACCGATGAAAGAATGAGAAAAAAAATTTTTTCAATTGCAATAGCCTTAATTGCAATAAGTTGTACAACACAAAAGAATGTTGTAAGTATTCAACCTCAAATTCAGGAAATTAAAAAGGAAGAGCAATCCCTGAAACGAAAAGTAGCGATTGCACGCTTTTCAAATGAGACAGAATATGCTAAAGGTGCCTTTTATAACAAAGCAAATGACCCAGTTGGAAAACAAGCAGTTGACATCCTATCCACAAAATTAGCATCCACCAATAAGTTTATTTTATTGGAACGCCAAGATATGGACAAGATTCTAGAAGAAATGAAAATTGCAGGAAATGAAGGAATTCAGAAAGTTGGAGCAGATTATTTAATTGTTGGTTCAATTACAGAATTTGGACGTAAGAACGTGGGAGATGTTAATGCATTTTCACGAACAAAAACCCAAACCGTTCAGGCAGGTGTCAGCGTTCGATTAATTGATGTTTCAACTGGACAGATCATTTATTCTGAAGAGGCAAAAGGTCAAGCTGAAACCTTGAATAAAACAGTCATGGGATATGGAGAAAGGACTGATTACGATGCAACACTAAGTGATAAAGCTATTTCTGCAGCTATTTCTAAACTTGTAGAAAATATTATCAACAACTGTATGGATAGACCTTGGAAATCCTATTTCTTGTCGTACGATGAAAATGGAATTATTATTTCAGGGGGGAAAAGTCAAGGTTTAAAGATTGGTGATTTTTATGAAGTAATTGAAAAGGGTAAAAGCGTTAAGAATCCACAAACAGGAATACTAATCGAACTTCCAGGTAAATCGGTAGGAAAAGTAAAAATTGATTTCACTGGCGGTGAAAACGCACAAGCAGAATTTTCGATGGTTTCGTTCATGGACGGAAGTATAGACAAACAAAATTTAAGTAAATACTTTATCAAAGAAATAAAAAAATGAAAATAACACACTCTATATTAGCACTCGGCTTTGTGCTTCTAACAGCTTGTACAGGCGTTAAAACCATTTCTACGGGTTTAGAAAATGAGTCCTTTCTTGAATTTACAGGCAATCCTGCCATTTACACTGGGGGTGTTAATGTAATCCTTGATAATAAAATAAGTTTTACTGCAACAGTTGTCAAGGATCATACTTCAAGTGTAAAAGGCACAGTTTACGCCATTTCAACAGGAACACATATTTTATCTATCTCTCATAATAACAATCTAATTGTAAAGAAACAAATTTTTGTTTCGGCACAAGAAACTAAAAAAATAGTATTACCATGAAAAAAACAATTTTAACGGCTTTGACAGGTATTTTATTGACAGCTTGTTCGCTTCAAAAACCTTTGTATAGTTGGAGTAACTACTCAAATACTAGCTATAATTATCTAAAAAACAGTGACGAAAAATCAACTCAAGAACTGATTAAAACTTATAAGTCGATCATTGAACAACAAAAAGGTTCAAGGAATGTAGTTCCCCCTGGTATATATACTGATTATGGCTTTATTTTGTTACAAACAAATAAAACTACTGAAGGAAAAGCAATGCTTGCTCAGGAAATCGCTCTATATCCAGAATCAAAAGTTTTTATTGAAAGAATCCTTAAAATGACAGAAAAATGAAAAAATCAACAATTTTATACGCACTAATAGTGACTGTTTTTTACAGCTGTACAACTACTCAACCAATTTTAAAAACTGTAGCATACAAGGGTTTGTACTTACAAAAACCGGTAACTGTGCTACTGATGCCTCCAATTAACAGATCTACTTCTGTTGAAGCAAAAGAGTATTTTCATTCAACGCTAAATATCCCGCTCGCAAATGCAGGTTATTACGTGATCCCGACTTTTTTATCGATGGAAATCCTTAAAAAAGAGAGTGCTTATGACGCTGAATTATTTCTAAATTCTCCACTAACCAAGTTTGGCGAAGTTTTTGGTGCCGATGTTGCATTGTTCACCATCATACATAAATGGGACAAAACCTATGGGATGGTTTATGTAGAAGTTGAATACATTATCAAATCAATTAAAACCAATGAGGTATTATATGCTAGAAAAGGTCAGATCAACTATAACACCAATGTTCAAGTGAATGGTGGTGGCTTGGTCGGAGCGCTGGTACAGGTGGCTGCTACAGCTATAAATACTGCTGCAACAAAGTATGTTGATGTTGCAAGAATTGCAAATGAATACACATTTAAAGATTTGCCTTCAGGAAAATATAGTCCAATTAACCCAAATGAAGAAAATGAATTTGCCGGTGATAAAGAATTTAAAGTAACCCTAAACTCTCAATACAGATAAAATTAATATTTGTTCAAACCACGGAATGTTACCGACCTTTAAATACTGGTTGGTAACATTCCTTTTTGTTAGGTGTTGGTCATAAATAAAGATTTGCAGATTCAAAAGTTAAACGGAAATTTTGCATGAACCTAATTTAGGATAGATTTGTTTAATTATATGGTTAAATATACAATTTTACAAGGCACTCCTTTGATAATAGATTTGTTTAAACCGTAAAATTTTAATCCTAAATTGAAACGACTATGAAAACAATAAAATTTTCAACCCTCGTCCTATTCTTGCTATTTATAGGAATAACAAGTGCTCAAACGAATACTTCTGACTCAATAAAATCATCAGTTCAATCAGTGATTACCAAGCATGATGGAACAGAATATGTCGGTACCATCATCAGTGATGATGGACGCGAACTACTCATTACAACCAAGGCATTGGGAAAAATATACATCCCAAAATCTGAAGTAAAAAGCATAGTCAAAGAGGTGGATACGAAATCAATTGTCTATGGGGAGTATCAATCTGCCGGTCCATTTACCACCAGATATGCTTTCACCAACAATGCTTTACCAATAAAGAAAGGTGAGAATTACGCCATGGTAAATCTCTACGGACCAGAAGTACACTTTGCGGTAAGCGATCACCTGAATGTTGGAATTATGTCCACCTGGCTGGCCAGTCCGTTGGTATTGGCATTAAAATACTCTTTCAAAACCGAAGAATCAAAAGTGAACTATTCATTGGGAACCATGATCGGTACTTCTGGATATTTAAATAATTGGGAAGGATATTATGGTCTCCATTGGGGAAGCTTGACCTTGGGAGATCGAAAGAATAATGTTACTTGCTCAGCGGGATATACCTATCTTCAATCTGGCGGAACGAATTATAATCCACAACTGAATCTAAACGAACCAACAAAATTGACACATGGACCCATTTTGTCAATGGCAGGAATCATTAAAGTGGGGGCTAAAGCAAGTTTTGTTTTTGATTCAATGATAAGCTACTTGAATCATGAAAGTACTACCGTAAGTTATGATCACATCACATCACAAGCAACTTATACTAGCGCACAACATGCAACTGCCTTGTTCATCATGCCAGGGATGCGTTTTCAAAGTACAGATAAAAAAGCCTTTCAAATTTCATTGGCAGGGGTAACCGTCTTTAGTAAAAACGATAAAACCTCCTTCCCTTTTCCAATGTGTACTTGGTTTTATAAGTTCTAATTTTTGGAATCTCATTTGATTTTCAAAAAAATATTAGCTTTAGAACAGTCCATATTGAATATTTTTCATGAAATTGAGCCTGATATAAAAACAATTGATTACTTTTGAGCAATAATTATAAAATCAACAAAACAATTATGAAAAAACTTATTTTATTTTCTTTGATTGTTCTAAGCAATTTAACTTACGGACAAAACTTCCCTGGCAAAAATCTTGATCTATTGATTGGCAAGGAATTAAAAGTAAAAACGAAGGATGAATCATTGCAAAAATATGGATATACTGAATTCTATAAAGACAGCAAACTAAAAATAAAATTTGACAATAGCGAATTGGTTGGCAATAGCAAATACAAATCATTGGTGGGTAAAATCTTCAAAATGGTTAGTTTTGAGCCATATACTGACTTGGTAAATGTAGACAAGTTCAAATTAAAAATTGAAAATCCAGAATTAGGCATACTTTATTATGACTACGATCCACGTTTTGAACTAGAATTTGAATTCGAAGTACTGGGGGGTATCAACTATCCTGAAGATTTTTTCTGTAATGAAATTATCATGACTCGTGATAAATTTTCTGGGGAATTTTCTTACTCTTCACCTTCTTCTCAAATTGAATTCTTTAAAGTAATCAGTGGTAATACAGCTCGCACCCAAATGTCACTCAAAGTATTTGGTAGCAAATTAGTACTAAATACAAAAGGAATTACAATTCTCTTGGACAATGGATTTAGAATCGTTAAACCAGACGTAAAAGTAGAAGTATCAGCTGTTAAATCTACCAAAGGATATTGCTACTCTGCTTTCTTTGATTTAACTCAAAATGACATTGACATTTTAACTGCCAATAAAATTACAGATTACAGATTATATACTTATGACGCAAATGTAACGACTGGTAATACTTTATTAGAATACATTAAATGTATCGCTAATAAATAATATAAAGGTCTTTTATATAAGACAGACACAACTTACGAAATCCCCAAACAATAATCAAACTGATATATTGTTTGGGGATTTTTCTTTAAGAATGCAATATTTAATTCTTTTTTTACAAAAAGACAGTTTCTGTGTGTAATTCTAATTTT
>CANFFA010000221.1 GCA_947445425.1 Paludibacteraceae bacterium | reverse complement strand
CCTGATAACTAAGACTATCTACAGCTGAAAAACGCAAGTTCTCTTGGGCATTTACCCAAATTGCCAACAATAGAAAAGGGATAATAATTAATTTACGCATGTTGCATGAATATTAAGATTAGAGCTTGTATAATTAAATTCCTTGATACTATTTTTGCTAATATGGATGCTGCTGGCACTATCATTTTGCCTTCTTCCGAAGGTTGAAAGCTGTATTTTAGAGTTCAATATCAAGTTATCTGTATCCAATACATCATCCGAAAGTGCCACTTTCATTGAATAAACCACCTGCATGTAGTTGTAAAAAGGAGCAGCAAAATCGTGCAGTAGAATTTTAATTCTCTCCTTTTTAACAACGCTCAATGGCATTACATCTTTTATTTCATCACTTTCTAAGTTTTGCAAAAAGACTTTGTATGCTGATAGATAAAAATAATATAGCAAAGACTTTTCATCACCATAGAAAGAGGTGAAATAGAAGGTTGAGCCATCATTTACATAATAGGCAGTAGATTCTGTTTCTTGGCAATAGAGATATTTGAAATTGTAAGAATCTGTATAGGCATCCCATTTTTCAATTACTTTTATCCCTTTATGATTCACAAAGCTAAATTTCATACTCGTATTCGGCAAAATATCAAAAGCCGCTTTCAGTAATACATTACTATTTAAGCCACTCAGTAGCTCGTTTTCTTTAGGTCTCGAAAATTTGTTCAATAAATTCATACCTTTCTCGTATTTAAAATAATATCCAAATGGATAATCAATTGTCTTGGAACCTAAATAGGGTGAAGCTTGAACTTGAAAGTGTAAGTGCGGCTCTGGCGATCGACCAGAGTTTCCACACAAAGCCAAGAGATCCCCTTGCTTCACAAAATCCCCTTGCTTTACCTTAAAAGTTCCCTTTTTAAGGTGGCTCATTTGCGTATATAAACCAGTATAATGTCTGATGATAATGGTATTCCCCCAATTTTGAATGGTGTTAATTTTACCAATTTCATTGTCGTCAATATTGTCAATAATCTCTTCGATAACCCCATCGGCGGGTGCCAATAAGGGCTTGTTATAGCAATAGAAGTTCTCACAAAACAAACCTGCACCAGAATAATTTTTGCCCTCATCATCCTGAATCACAAAGTCAAACGCCTTTCCCCAATCACCTTTGTGGGTGTGTTTGCCATCTTGTCCTTGTGATACTTTCCATTGACCCCAAAAAGGAAGGTAAAGTGGTAAATAATAAAGGTTTGAAAGTCTATCCTTGTTGTTTTTAAAAGTATATAAATTAATCTCTGGTGAATAATGCTGCTCAGGAGTTAGTATTAATTTAGTTGGCTTCACTCTCAATTGTAGAAAATAGACGAACAGAATCACAACAATTGAAAAGGGTAATGAAAAGATTGGCAGTTGGTAGAAATCAAAAAACTTGCTCATAAATAACAATAGGAGCGAGGTTAGCGGTACCAACAATACTGTCCACAAATAGGAATAAATCGATGGGATGACAAAAAAGCCCCCGATGGCTATGGCCACCATAATGTAATTGGCACCGATGTTATAATAGGTAATACTCGCCGTTTCAGAACCTGTAAATTGTGCAAAAAGATAAGCAGCTACAAATCCTAGAATGGAGAGCGAGAAAGTAATTCGAGAGCAGATCAGAAGTCCCACTGCAATCATTAGACCTGTCACCAAATTACTTTGAAAAAACAGGGAACTCATGGAACGCAAGTAAATATCCACCATTTTATTGAGTGGAAGTGTATCTATGGTTTGAAAAAAATGTAGTAAAGAGTTTCCCCCCAAAGCATATACATCGTTCATCCAATAGATAGAACGCTGCGTCAATCCGAGGTTTTCGAACTGTGAGGCGGGAAGTACCACCAACCAGAAACAGATCACAAAGGGGATACTCAAAAATGGCAATCCATATTTACCCAACCAACTACCAAGGGTAGCAGATAGTATCAGTGACATTAAAGTAGCGAGCATTAACAGGCTGAAAAACACCATGCTGGGGTCAAAAAATGTCCCCATCCCTATCCCTGTCAACAATGCATTGAAGCTAAAAAGTCCTTGACTGAGCTTCAATTTATCCAAGCCCATGGTGTTGGCAATCAAAACTGAAACCAAAACAGCCAAAAATCCACTCAGTCCAGCATAAAAATTGAAAAAAGATACTAAAATTAATGTAGAGGCAAATATTTTATTGAACGAAAAAAATATTACAGAATAGCTATTCAGGATGGCAGGCAGAATGGTTTGACGGAATGTATTGAGGATTTGGCGCATAATTTTGGGGTTTGGGATTTGCGGTATATACGTATCGCATATACCGCAAATTTAATCATTTCAATGGATTAGCCTGTAAATGTTCTGGAATTAATTCATTTGCCTGCAGATCATCCAAGGTTTCAGCTTTACGAATCACATGCGTATTGTTTTCATTATCAATCAATACGATGTTTGGACGAAGGGTGATAAATTGCATCCATTGGGTCATATTATAAGCACCTACCTTGTGTACTACCACATGATTTCCTTTTTCGAGCAAGGGCATGGTAACACTCTCACGCACTACGTCAATATTCATGCAGAGTGGGCCGTATAGTACCATCTCTTCGGTATGAGTTCCAAAAGCTTGTGCTGGACTTATTTTATGGTCGTACCAAAATGCTGTAAACAAAGTATTTACTCCAAAGTTAAGTATTGTTGCTCTACGACCATCTGAAAGCCTTTTGGTAGCGAGAACACTACCCAATAGGTAACCTGCATCATCGATTAACACCCGTCCTGATTCTAAAATCAATAAGGGTAGATCCTCTTGTTTGAAACCATAACCTAAAATTACATCTGTAATGGCATCCGCAAATTGATCGATAGAAGGAACGGTGTCAGAACCAGGTAAATAGGCTCCTTTTAAGGTGTTAGCAGATGGAAAGCCGCCGCCAAGATCAAGGTATTGTATTACTTTGTTGTATTTCTCTTTGATATTCCATGCCAATTCGCACAATTTTGTCGCAGCAACACCATAAGCAAATGGTGCCAACATAAAGGTACCAATGTGGCAATGCAATCCTACCAAGTCGAGGTATTCAGAATTGATAATACGGGTAATGGCATTCCAGGCTTGTCCGTTTTCAAAATTAAAGCCGAATCTATCCCATTTAGGATAAATACCTGTGTCCATGTTGACACGAATGGCAACCCGTGGTTTTAAGTTGTGCTCCTCACTCAGACGAATTAATGAATAGAGTTCATCAAAATGATCGATGTGAATCAAAGAATTATGCTGAGCTGCTTTCACCAATTCTGCATCGCTTTTATCCGGGCCATTGAAAATGATTTTGTTTCCAGGTACCCCGTTTTGTAAGGCTTTTTCATATTCAAAACCCGAAACTACTTCTGCCCACGATCCCTCTTGATGAAAAATCTTACATACGGCATTCATGTAATTTGTTTTATAGGACCATGCAAACTGAACCTTTGGATAGCGGGTTTTAAAGATACGAGTCGCATTCTGATAGTTACGTCTAATCTGTTTTTCCGACAATACAAAAAGGGGAGAGCCGTAGTCACGGATCATGCTTTTTACGGGTACGCTTTCGATGTGCGTAACTGGTTCATACTCGGTGCGTGTACCAAATTTATTCATTAAACCAGTGTTCATTTTTTGAATAATTGGTCTTTCGTATCTTATCTTTTCCATGATGATTGAGTTTTTTGACCCCTAGCCCCTAAAGGGGAACAGAAGTATGTATTGATTTACATTAATTTTATATCTAATTCTAGCAATTGTTCATGTTGTACATGATGTCGAAATTACTAATTCAATTCCCCTTTAGGGGCTAGGGGTTTCAATCCCCCTTCAGGGGTTAGGGGTCACAATTCCCCCGTTCCCGAAATCTTCTGAAACTCCGCTATATTCGTTATTAAGTCCCAGGCATATCGGACAAAAATTTTACCTACTTCATAATCGGTAAAAGGTTTTAGTTTTTCTCCCATGGCCATTTTTACGAGTGAAGCGGGTTGGTTTTGACCTGCAGCCGCCGTAAGATAAATCCAAGCAGGGAATCGTGGATTTACCTCCATAATATAAGGTTTTCCATCCGATGTTTGCATGATTTCCAATTCACAACCGCCTCGCCATTTGGTAACTTCAATGAACTTACGAGCCAAATCTATGTAAGCATCATCATCTAAAGTGATTCCTGCCCATGCTTTTCCTTTGTCCGTAATATAGAGCTTCCGCATAGGAATAACGCTGATTGCATTTCCTTCTCCATCGCCCAAGGCAGCAATATTTATTTCAGTACCATTAATAAATTCTTGAACAATAATGGGTAATCCCCACTTGGCCTGTATTTTATAAAATGCCTTTTCAGCCTGCTCAAAGGTATTGGCAATAATAGCATCGTAAAATTTACCTTTTACCACCAAGGGATAACCCATTTCAGTGGCCGCCGCTACTAAATCTTTGGTCTGGTAAATAATCTTGTCGGCAGGAACATAAAGATCATGCTTTTTCCCAAATTCATATAATTTGGCTTTATCCCTTGCTTCAAATTGATCCAAATCAGGTAAGAAAGTCTGTATGCCCATCTGCTTTAACTTATCCCTTAATTTGATAAAATTGAAAAGCTCCGCATCAAAGTTTGGAATAATCAAATCAATTTGCTCAATATCATGGATATACAACAGTCGCCCCATTAAACTATCCGTTCCTGCCGAAGGATAAGGAATTTGGTAAGTTTTGTCTACCAAATCGTGCATATACAATCCAGGTTCCAGTGCTTCATAAGAAAGACCGATGATTCTGGCCTCAAAATCTGGACATTCGCGAATGGCTCTTATCACCGCTACTCCAGGTCCTGGACTATCGATCGCATTCAAAGCCGTTACTGCAATGACAATTTTCCGCTTTTCAGTAGTTTTAATTTTATCTTCTTGATTTTTCATAGATCATGTTTTTTATCCAATTTCCACATTTATTGTCTCCTCTTCAAATCTAAGTAATGCGATTG
>CANFFA010000220.1 GCA_947445425.1 Paludibacteraceae bacterium | reverse complement strand
TTATTGAGATATTGTGGAAAAGAGTAAAGTATCAATGGATACCTTTTAACGCATATCTATGCTTTCAAAACCTCAAAAGTAGTATAACAAACATACTGGCCAATTACGGTAAAAAATACGACATTATATTCTAGCCATTACTTAGCTATCAAAGCCCATTGCATTAGTTAAAAATTCTATTGCCTAAACAATTCAAAATGACTATTTTTGCAGCCTGAACAAACCACAACATTCATGGAAAAATATCAATTAGATTACTATAATCGTTTACCAAAAACAGAACAACTCGTACTGCAAGCTGCTGCTTTAAAAGCAAACTTTAGCAATGCGGGTGACATTGCCTCTATAGTACCTGGAAAAGGAACGTTGACGCAAAAAGATTTCGCTATTTTTCTATCAGAAGCGGTTCGCCATAAATTATTTGAGAAACCAGAGCGATACTATTATGGTGGTCAATATAAGGTGAGTATAGCCTTCATGACCTATATTTTCCCTGAGCTTAAAGAGTTTAAAAAAATATGGGAGGAGTCCGTTAGGCAAAGGAGTGGTTATTTACATTCGGATATAATTGTCTATTTTCGAGATTTTTTGTATTGTTTGTTGCACGACGAGAAAGGTTTAAATGCAGCACAGAAGGTTCTCTTAGAGCAGTATGAGTTCAGAAACATGAGCGGTATTTCTAAGGTTTTTGATTATCCAGTATATTTTGAAGTTATTCCTAAAATTAACTTTGACATTCTCGCCATACTCTTTCAGAAAAAAGTTCAGATTGGTATAAATGAACTTCTGCCAATCTCCGAAATTCAAGTTTTGGCCGATAAGGTGAATGCAATTATCGATCAAAAAAATAAATTACCTTTCAACGAGGGCAATGTGAAATTTTATCAAGGTAAATTTGACCAAGCTACGGATCAATTGGACCCAGATGATTTATTATACAGTCAGGCCATTTTCTATTTTACAAAGGGCGACTTAATCGCATCATTCAATTATTTTGAAAAAGCGCTGAAACTAGAAAGAACTATTTTCAAAAACACCCAATTCCCAACCAGTCCTTATCATTCCATTTATTACCTATCGCTTCTTTTATGCATAGAGCAAGAAGTGGCGGCAGCTCGTTTTCAAAAAATGGTGAAAGGTCTTGAAAAAAACAGCTATTCCATTTTCGATTACTATTTGAAAACGGTGGCTGATAATTTCTTAAATTATAGCTCGGCAGTCAAATCGGCAACAGACAGCATGTTTGCCTATATTAAATTGGAAAACAACGATTTCAAGTCATTGATGTTTGTCTGCATCTGCTATCTTTCCGATGTAAAACCACCTTTGGCAGTACAAAAGGCCATGATTCTGTTGGTAAATACTGCTAAAAAAAGTGGTAATTTAATTTTAGCGTATGAAGCGGCTTATGCCATGAAGGTATGGTTCAATACTTCAAATTGTATTGAGCTCTACAACGAACTTGAAGGGATGATGAATTATGCTCCTATTTTCTCGCAAATATCCCGACAGGAAGATTGGGAAAAATCATTAACCGCCTTGATAAATTTGGGGAATGACAAAGCCGGTAAATCTTCAAAGGATAAGGAAAATTCTTCAAGGGTAATCTATTACTTTGATCCAAGATCAAACAGCATTCAACCTACTTCCCAGACTCGTAGTGCAAAAGGCCTATGGAGTGCGGGACGAAATATTGCTTTGAAAACTTTCTTTGAAGCCAAAACACCTGGTATGACGGAGCAAGATTTGCGCATCTCCAAAACCCTCAAGCATTACAATAACTATTACGACGGCAATTATTACGAATTTAACGAGCGGGTGATTGTAGAATTAATCGGTCACCCCTTTATCTTTTTATTGGGGGGAAAAGAGATTCCTGTGGAATTCATTGCTGCTCAACCAGAAGTGAAGGTAGTAAAGTCAGGAGGAAACTACAAAATGCAAGTGGATGTAAAAAACAGTACTGAGCGGATATATATAGAAAAAGAGACCAACACTCGCTACAAAATATACGATTTAACGCTACAACAACTTGAATTGATAAAGGTATTGTCGACTCAGAACATCGTAGTACCAGAAAAAGGCAAGGAGAAATTAACGCAGATATTGGGCGGTATCAGTAAACATGCCACCATTCATACCGATTTACTTTCAACCAATCAAGAGAACAGTAAAATCAAAACCGTAGCGACAGACCATCGTTTGCGAGTACAGCTACTTCCATTTGGTACTGGTTTAAAAGCAGAGATCTTCGCTAAACCTTTTGGTTCACATCCTCCTTATTGTAAACCAGGCGTGGGTGGAAAAGTATTGATTGCCAATGAAAATGGAAGTCAAGTGCAGGTAAAACGGGATTTGAAAAAAGAGGCTGAAATTTCAAACAGCTTGATGAATGATCTTCAAGCCTTAGAGAGTATAGATCTATCGGATGATTTGATAGCATTTGATGAGCCCTTGGATTCTTTACACTTATTAGATGTAATTGCGAATCACAAAGATCATTGCGTAGTAGAATGGCCAGAAGGAGAACGATTTAAAATACGTGGGACTGCTAATTTCGGAAACCTAAACATGCGCATCAAGAGTAAAGCCAATTGGTTTGAATTGGACGGCGAATTGAAGGTAAACGAAGATACGGTTCTAAGCCTGCAACAATTGATGGCTTTGGTAGCGAAAAGTCATGATAGATTTATAGAACTAAAAGATGGTGAGTTCTTGGCATTAAGTGCTGAGATGAAGAAGCGCTTGGAAGAACTTTATACTTATACTACCAAAGGAAAAGATGGATTGCAGATGAATAAATTTGCATCCGTTGCCTTGGGGGACTTTTTTGAAGATGTAGAAAACCTAAAGACCGACAAAGCATGGAAAGAATTCCGCCAACGAGTAGATAAAATAGAGGTGGAAGAAGTAAAAATACCATCCACCCTGCAGGCCGAACTACGACCTTATCAAGAAGAGGGTTTTAGGTGGATGGCTCGATTGGCAGAATGGGAAGGGGGCGCTTGTTTGGCTGATGACATGGGATTGGGAAAAACCATTCAAACCTTGACCATTTTGCTACACCGTTCAAGCGCTGGACCATCCATGGTAGTTTGTCCTGTTTCGGTATTGGGCAATTGGATTTCGGAAGCACAGCGCTTTGCTCCTAGCCTTACTATAAAAACTTTGGGAACAGCGAATCGGGCGCAAACGATGGAGAGCTTAGAAGCAGGTGATCTATTGATTACCAGCTATGGACTCATCCAATCGGAAGAGAAACTCTTCGTTGAAAAGGAATTTGGCACCATTGTTTTGGACGAGGCACATGTGATTAAAAACTTCGCTACAAAAACCTCCAAAGTCACCATGCAATTGAAAGCCTCCTTCCGTGTAGCACTGACAGGAACACCTTTGCAAAACCACTTGGGAGAGATTTGGAACCTGTTCAACTTCGTAAACCCTGGTCTGTTAGGCACCATGCAGCACTTCAATGACACTTTCGTGAAACCGGACCATGAGCATGCAAGAAAGTATTTGCGTAAATTAATTGCTCCTTTCATCCTTCGCCGCACTAAATCAGCTGTATTGGATGAATTGCCAGCCAAAACGGAAATCGTCAAAAAAATACAGCTATCCGAGGCAGAAATGGCTTACTATGAAGCTTTGCGCCGTCAAGCATTGCTGAACCTAGAATCGAGTGAGGGGAATCAAGGCACCAAGCATTTACAAGTATTGGCAGAAATCACCAAGTTGCGACAAGCCAGTTGTAACCCTGCTTTGGTGGATGCAAACATTGACATTCCATCGTCAAAAATGGCAGCCTTTTTAGAAATTGTAGATGAATTGATAGAAAACAAGCACAGAGCTTTGGTATTTAGTCAGTTCGTAAAACACCTGAGTCTGATGCGGGCAGCCTTAGACAAGAAAGGAATTAAGTACCAATACCTAGACGGTTCGACACCGATTCCGGAGCGTGAAAAAAGCGTGAAGAAGTTCCAAGGTGGTGAAGGCGAACTCTTCTTAATCAGCCTAAAGGCGGGTGGATTGGGATTGAACCTAACGGCAGCCGATTATGTCATTCACCTCGATCCCTGGTGGAATCCAGCCATTGAGGACCAAGCTTCTGACCGTGCGCACCGGATTGGGCAAACCCGTCCAGTCACCATTTACCGTTTGGTGGCAGAAAATACGATAGAGGAGAAAATTATTCAATTGCACAATACCAAGCGTGACTTGGCGGATTCACTACTTGAAGGTAGTGACCAATCTGCAAGAATGTCAATGAATGAGTTGGTCTCCTTGATTCAAGAAGGATTTTAATTCTATTTTTTAATACTTGAAGCCTTGGTTGAAATTTCAACCAAGGCTTTTTCATTCTATAAACACAAACGAATGATATTCAATAGTAATACATATAAATTAAAAATAAAAGTGATATTATAATAATTTAAATGGTGATACTATTGTAATTTAACCATAAATATATTATCTTTGCAGTGTCAAACAAAAATACATAGTCCATTGTCGCACCAACCATAGAAGCAGTCTAGCGGTGGAAGATATGGAAAAGAGTGGCTTTAGTTCCATTTATCAAATGATGGATGGATTTTCGGGCTGGGAAGCAAATAATTTACCAATACAAAAATAGAAAAAGATGAGAAAACTAATTTTAACGAATCTACTCCTCGTAGTAATTCTTTCCGCTTGCAATGCCAATAAAAAAGAGACAAAAATAAACGAACAACCAGCTAAAACAGAAACGAAAATGGGAACCATTCATTTAACAAAAGCAGAATTTTTATCCAAAGTAGCCAACTACGAAGCCAATCCAAATGAGTGGAAATATTTGGGCGACAAACCCTGTATTATTGACTTCTACGCATCATGGTGTGGTCCTTGTAAAACAATAGCACCCATACTGGAGGATTTAGCCAAGGAATACAACGGTCAGATTTATATATATAAAATCGACACGGAAGCAGAACCAGAATTGGCCAGCGCATTCGGCATTCGAAGTATTCCTACCATCTTGTTCTGTGCCATGGAGGGCGCACCTCAAATGGCTCAAGGGGC
>CANFFA010000219.1 GCA_947445425.1 Paludibacteraceae bacterium | reverse complement strand
GTGGACCTACAGGGTATCAGAATGTAGAGCCCGTTTCACATATTCAGTAGGCGACATTCCAAAACGCTCTTTGAAAGAGCGATTAAAATGTGGAGCATTGGCAAAGCCTACCCGAGCGGACACCTCATAAATAGGGCTGTCTGTTGATATTAAAAGTTCAGCTGCCTTCTGCATCCTAATCTCACGAATATAATCACCAAGTGTATCCTTCGTAACGCTCTTCATCCGGGCATATAGTCTGGTTCGACTAATACCAATGGCAAGACAGAGTTCATCAATTGAATAATTGGCATTTTCGAGATTTAATTCAATAATGGATTTTAGCTTATCGACAAACTGTTGGTTTTTCTCGTCTACATATTTGTGCCTAGCTCCACCTTCCTCTTTTGCATCAGTGATGATAGATCCTTCATCCGACGATCTTAGGATTTGCAGCATACTTTCCCTTCTTTTCAGGAGGTTCTTGACAGTTGATTGCAATAAAGCTAGATTAAAAGGCTTAGGGATATAAGCATCTGCCCCTTCTTCAATCCCTTCAATTTGCTGTTCTACAGTATCCCTTGCCGTTAATAAAACAATGGGGATAAAACAAGTATTGATCTGAGATTTCACTCTACTGCACAATTCAAGTCCGTCCATTTTCGGCATCATCACGTCAGAAATGATGAGATCAGGCATCTTTTCATTACAAACTTTCAGTGCTTCTTCACCATCAGAAGCCAACAAAATATTATAATCCTTCTTAAAATGCTCATTCAATACCAATAAAATCTCCTGGTTGTCATCTACAATGAGCAAAAGCTGTTTGGTTTCATCCTCCTCTTCAGATTGTATGATCTCTTCATCAAAAACCTGCATTTTATAATCCTTGAAATAATTTTGCGAGCTAAAATTATTGCTTTCGACTTTTTGCCCATTGGACAAATAATTATCGTCAAGCGGAATGGTAAAGACAAATTCCGTCCCTACATTTTGTTCGCTACTCAATATCAGTGCACCTTGGTGTAATTTAACCAAAGATTTGACAAGCGTCAAGCCAATACCAGAGCCTAATTGCGTGCTTTTCTTTCCTTCAATCATTTGAAAGCGTTCAAAAACGTCCTTAAGAGCGCCTGCTGCAATGCCCACCCCGTTATCCTGAACCGAGAATATTAAATGTTGACTCCCTGGAAGTCCATCGTAGAAACTTAGCTTCTGTTGATACTTTGTTTGGTACGCTTCTGGCTTTCCTGTGCTGAGAGAAATTTCAACTAATCCTCCCTCATCTGTATTTCTAAGGCTATTGGAAATGACATTTGAGATTATCTTTGTCAAAACTTCAACATCCACCCATGCAAACAGTTCATTATTGGGCAAGGTCAGTTGTAACTCAATTTTCGATTTCTCACCCCAAGGAATAAACTCTTCGTAAATTTCACGGAGATATTTCACAACATCCATCTCTCTGGCCTTCAATTTCTTTTGGGAAGAATCAGAACGTTGAAAATCCATTAAATCGACAATCAAGTTAATCAATTTGAAATTATTTCGCTTGATGATATTGAAATACCGATCTTCTTTTAGTGTAGTATTTGCAAGTTCAAATTCTGAAATAGCACTATTGATAAGGGTCAAAGGGGTTTTAAATTCGTGAGATACATTGGTAAAAAAGTCTGTCCTTAACGCCAACAACTCTTCTTTATCCTTTTCACGTTGTGCTTGTAAAGCAATATGACGCTTCATATTGATCCATCGATAAAAATAGATGGTTCCATAATACAACAACAATCCGATCAAAATCAAATAAATCAGATAGGCCCAAACAGTTCCCCACCAAGGCGGCTGAACGATCAATTCCAAAGAAGCACCAGAATCCTCCATCCATTGGTCACCATCTCCAACTTGAACAATAAATTGATAGGACTTGGCCGGTAAACTCTCGTACGCGGATTGTGGATTTTCCCCATCTGTATAGCGCCAGTCTTTATCATGAGCTACTAGTTTATAACGGTACTGGATTTGACTGTTGTGAAAATAGGTCAAAGAGCTAAAGTCTATTTTGACGTTATTGTTCGGGTAAGGTAATTTGACTGTTCTTTGAGATTGCAAATCACTATCCAGCAAAACTTTACTATTCATAGTATCCCCTACACCAAGGACTTTAGCATTCACATAAATTCTTGAGAATACAATTTTATGTTTTTGTTCAGGAACTCGTTTTTCAGGCATGAAATAATTCATCCCACTCATCCCACCAAAAAATAAGAGCCCAGATTTCGTTTTGCAAGATGATCCAGTTGCATAGTAATAACCTTGCAAACCATCTTCTTCCGAAAAGGTTTTAAACTTTTTTGTTTGGTAATTAAACACAGACAAATAACGCCCGCCACACCAAACTTTCCCAAACTTATCCACCTGTACGCTTTCAATATTATTACTAGGGGCTCCTTCATTTAAGCCAAAACGTTCGGCCTTGTACTGAGCCATTCCCGTCACCCGTTTTCCAATACTGATCCGATTGAGTCCACTCCCCAAGGTTCCAACCCAATAGGTTGAGTCATTTTCCTTGTCTATGGGCCAAACATAATTACTACTGAGGGAATGAGAATTCTTTTTACTGGCTAAATAGTAGGCAACACCTTCAACATCACCTTTATCATTTAACATCAAACGATTAAGGCCATTTGCAGTGGAGACTAAGAGCTCATTTTTTTGCTTATCGTTAAAAATAAAGTTTACTTGGTTGGAAGACAATTTCTTATCTGTTTCGTACTTCGCGTTAAATAATTTTTCACTTACCACCTTGCCATTCTCGATTTTAAGACAGGAGAGACCTTTACTGATTACCCCCACCCACAATTGATGATGATTATCAAAACTCATAGAAAAAACCGTATTGGGCAGGAAAGATTTAACAAGTTCTATCTTTTTGGTCTGCTTATGAATACGAATAACGGAAGAGGCATTAGCGGAAACAACAGCATAAATCCAATTTTCATCACTAGTAATACAAGGAACAACGGCGTCAATGTGTAATTTTTCTTTTAAATTGATGATATAATCAAAAGTGGCAGTTTGTGTATTAAATTGACAGATACCGCCAAATTTAGTACCCACATAAATTTTACCGTTTGCATCTTCATGAATAGCGTAAACAAATTCACTGGGTAAAAACCTATTGTTGTTGATGGGTAAATACCGCACCAAATCAAATTTAGGTTTATCAAGGCTTGTAAATGAAACACCTCCAGACCAAGTACTGACCCATAAGTTATTCTGATTGTCAACAAAAATTCCAGACTGGTGATTACTTCCCACAGAATAAGCGTCAATAAAAGAATGAGAAATCAATTCAATGGGTTGGGTAATTTGTTTTCTATCAAATTTCATAATGCCTTGATTCGTTGACATCCAAATATTCTTGGTAGAAATAGCAAGCCCATTGATTGTACAATCCGGATAATTCATTTTAGCGATCTCCCCTACAATTCCATTTTTTATGCTGCAGCAGAGCATTTTGTTTGAATAGAAAAGCAATAATTTATCGCCATCCGACAATATCCTTTTAATCCCTTGACAAGGTAAAATCAAGGTTCTGGAAGTGAGTTTTGAAGGATTTTGAGAGGAGGTTCGAAGTTCTAAAAGATGATCATCAGCACTGATTACCAAACGTCCATCTGGCAATTCTACAATATATGGGACGTACTCCCCTTCAAATTTCAGGAATGAATTTTTACCGATTGCAAGTTTTTTCAAAAAGATCCCTTCCGAACTTTCAGTAATCAAAGCACAATCCATCCGCCCTTTTGTAGCTATCCATATACGTCCTTTAGAATCAATAAATTCCGATTGTATTTGCGCTTTATTAGAAAGTGCGTTGTGAGTTTCCTCCATAAAGTCTACATATTTCGTCCTTGTAATATCAAAACAAGCCAAACCTTTGTGGTTAGCCACCCAAATATAGTGATCTTTAATGGCCAATTTACGAATGCGATTGGTGTAATCTGCCGAAAACTAATCCTCCTTTTTTTGATAAGCATCTACTTTATAACCATCAAATCGATTCAAGCCTTGCTGGGTTCCTATCCAAATAAATCCTGAACGATCTTGAACGATATCCCTTACACTATTGTGAATCAATCCATTCATCACCGTCAAGTGCTTAAACAGCAAATCGTTTCCCGCACTTGCAGAAAACGATGCCATGATGAACAATGCAATTATGCTGAGTAAATTTTTGAAAAACAGTATATTCTTTCTCATAATATATATCAGTAGTGGCACCTAAAAATCGACGTTTTTTTTGAACGTAAATTCCGCAAATAAACGCAAATACTGTTTTTTGATTTGCGAATTTGCGTTCGAAAACAGAAGTGGACTAAGCAAAGTGGACAATATGTTTAATGGTTCAAATTTATTTCTTCACACTCATGGCCAGTCTAAATCCGAAACGCGTTGTAAAGCTATTTTCATCATACCCTCCACGGCGTTTGATATTCGATATAAAAGCTGGATTAATCCATGAACCACCTCTATGGGCGCGACGTATACCATCAATCGCTCCGTGAGGATTAATTTGTGGCAATTTAGAATACGGCCCCAACCAATCGCTACACCATTCCCATACATTCCCTGACATATCATATAGTCCTAGTCTATTGGGCTTTTTGGTAGCCACTGGATGAGCGGTAGCATTAGAATTTTCGGAAGTCCAAGCATATTCACCTAGCTTCTTTTCGGAATTCGTCCCTGAAAAAATTGTCCCAACACGCTCACCTCCACCTGCTGCATATTCCCATTCTGCCTCAGTAGGGAGACGGTAATGCTGTCCTGTGAGTTCATTCAAAGTATTTATAAATTCCTCTACTTTCATCCAGCTGACACTAGAAACCGGTAAACTATCATTCTTCTGGTAATAGGAATCAATGCCCATTATTTTTGTCCACAAAGTATGTGTTACTTCAGTTTTCCCTATATAGTGTCTGAACGGAAATTAGTATCGTGTTGAATATGAGGATATACCTCTTTAATTTGACCGTTGAATAATTTTACCATTCGCTTAAAATTACAGGTCAAATGC
>CANFFA010000218.1 GCA_947445425.1 Paludibacteraceae bacterium | reverse complement strand
CACTATTTGATAAATATAATCCGCTTTGTCAACGTAAAGATAATTATTGGCAATTGTATTTTCAAAGGTGTAAGCACTTGTAGTGATTAGTTGGCGCTTGCTTGGACGAATTTGGTTTTACAAAAATAAGATTTTGTTTATCAAAAACAAAAATAAATCTGTCTTCATGAATTTGCATTTAGATTTTACTAGTCCTATTGTATTAGTATTAATTTGAAACTACGAAAATAATTCTTATAAATGTTTAATAGCATAAAAATTATATTGGATAAATACAATATAAGTGTTATCTTTACACTATAAATAATTAGGAATTTAACAAATGAATCATAGGGGCTAGTATTATTTACAATGTGATTGTAAACTCCTAAAATTGAAAATTATAACTAATATATGAGCCCGATTTTTTATCAAAAAGATGTTCACCTCGTTGCCATAGATTGTATTATCATGGGGTTTAAAGACAATGATTTACATATCCTTACAGCACGCAGACCTTTTGAACCTTTTAAAGGGGGTTGGTCATTGATGGGTGGTTTTGTGAATGCAAATGAAAGTGTGAATAATGCGGCCAAACGTGTTGCTGCCGAATTTACAGGGATCAGTAATATCTATATGGAACAGGTAGGGGCCTATGGAGATGTGGATAGAGATTTGGGGGAACGGGTAATTTCGATAGCTTATTTTGCTTTAGTGGATATTGAACTATTTGATCGTTCGTTGGCAGATAAGTTTAATACAAGATGGGTTAAAGTTTCACTGTTGCCACAATTGGTATTTGACCACAATGATATGGTCAGAGATACGATTGCAATTTTGCAAAAAAGAGCGGCTATAAAGCCCATTGGTTTTAATCTTTTGAGCAAAGAGTTCACCCTTCCGGTTTTACAGAGTTTGTACGAAGCTATTTATCAGGAATCTATTGATAAACGAAATTTCAGAAAAAAAATCCTTGGGATGGAAATCCTAGAAAAATTAGACGAAAAGGATAAAAACTCCTCCAAGAGAGGGGCATATTATTATCAATTTAATAAAGAAAAATACGACCAATTGGTTCAACAGGGTTTACATTTCTCTCTATAAATATTGCCTTAAAAATTGATGGTGAAATTTGCTAACAAGTTATTCTGATTTGTTGGTGTAAATTTTTACATCTTTTTTTTGACCAAAAAGAATAAGTGTAAAATAAACGCTTATGTTTTTTTGCTAAATTAAATTAGTGTTAAATTTACTCTTATAATATAGTTTATGTTGGAAAGTTTAAAACAAGAAGTATTCAAAGCCAATTTGGAATTGGTATCTCATGGCTTGGTGATTTTCACTTGGGGCAATGTTAGTACCATTGATAGGAACTTGGGGCTGGTAGTAATAAAGCCATCGGGTGTCTCTTATGAAGATATGAAAGCAGAGCAAATGGTCGTGGTAGATTTAGGCGGGAATGTGGTTGAAGGGAATCTAAAACCCTCATCAGATACTGCTACTCACTTGGCACTTTACAAAGCTTTTCCTAACATTGGTGGGGTGGTGCATACCCATTCGACCTATGCAACTGCCTGGGCACAAGCAGGACAGGATATTCCAAGTATCGGTACAACACATGCCGATTATTTTAGCGAAGGAATTCCATGCACGCGTGATATGACTCAAACTGAAGTGGAAGGCGAGTATGAGAAAGAGACTGGAACTGTTATCATTGACCGTTTTGAAGGTTTGAATCCAGATCACATCCCTGCGGTGTTGGTGAAAAATCATGGTCCTTTTTCATGGGGTGAAAATGCACACGATGCTGTTCACAATGCTGTGGTGATGGAACAAGTAGCAAAAATGGCATATATTTCTTATGGTGTAAACCCTAGTTTGACCATGAATGCGCATTTAATCAAAAAGCACTTCTTCAGGAAACATGGTCCTGGGGCGTATTATGGGCAGTAGCCCCTTGCCCCTAAAGGGGGATTAGATTAGTCCTTGATTACATATTTTACGACAACAAAATATTTTAATAAACTTACTTCAAGCCCCTTTAGGGGTTGGGGTTTAAACTAAAACAATTATGGCTTACAAAGATTTAGAAGTATGGTTTGTAACTGGCGCACAGTTACTTTATGGAGGTGATGCGGTAGTCAAAGTTGATGCTCACTCGAACGAAATGGTGAAAGGTTTGAATGATTCTGGTAATTTTCCTGTTAAGGTAGTTTACAAAGGAACTGCAAATTCGTCAAATGAAATTGCAGCAATTATGCGCGCTGCCAATGGAGACACCAACTGTGTGGGTTTGATTACTTGGATGCATACTTTTTCTCCTGCTAAAATGTGGATTCATGGTTTGATGGATTACAAAAAACCTTTGTTGCATCTTCATACTCAATTTAATGAGCAAATTCCTTGGTCCGAAATTGACATGGACTTTATGAATTTGAACCAATCAGCCCATGGTGACCGTGAGTTTGGTTTTATTACCAGTCGTTTGCGCAAGCCTCGCAAAGTAATTGTAGGGTATTGGAAAGATAAATCCACGCATGATAAAATTGCTAGTTGGATGCGTGTTTCTGCAGCTTGGGCAGATGCTCAAAGTATGCAAATTATCCGTTTTGGCGATAATATGAACAATGTGGCGGTGACCGATGGGGATAAAGTAGAGGCTGAAATCCGTTTGGGTTATCATGTGGATAACGCACCGATAGCTAAATTAGTTCCTTTTGTAAATGCAGTGACAGAAGCAGAAATTGATGCTTTAATAGCTGAATATGAGAGACTTTATGACTTCGCGGATAATTGTAAAAAAGGTGCGGAAAAACACATCCATGTACGCCAAGCAGCGGCACAAGAAATTGGTTTGCGTCGTTTCTTAGAGAAAAAAGGTGCAACTGCCTTTACAACCAGTTTTAATGAATTAGAAGGAATGACCCAATTGATGGGATTTGCTTCACAACGTTTGATGGCCGAAGGCTTTGGTTTTGGTGCCGAAGGGGACTGGAAAACGGCAGCTCTTACCCGTACCATGTGGGTAATGGCTGAAGGATTGCCTGGAGGATGCTCCTTCTTAGAAGATTATGTATTGAATTTCGATGGTGCTCAAAGCTCTATTCTTCAATCGCATATGTTAGAAATTAATCCTGAGATTGCAAAAGCTAAACCACGTATCGAGGTTCACTTTTTGGGAATAGGGGATGCAGGGGTTTGTGCAAGATTGGTTTTCCAAGCACACGAAGGAACAGGAATCGCTGCTACAATTGTGGACATGGGTAATCGTTTCCGTATGATTGTAAATGAAGTAGAGGTAATTGAACCTCAAGCTTTACCAAAATTACCAGTAGCTTGTGGTCTGTGGATTCCTCAACCCAACTTGGAAATTGGCGCTGGGGCATGGATCATCGCTGGTGGTACTCACCACTCTAGTTTCTCTTTCTCTATCACCACTGAAATGATGGAAGATTATGCCGAAATTGCTGACATCGAAATGCTGATTATTGACAAGGATACCAATATCCGCAACTTCAAACAAGACATTCGTAACAACGAAGTGTATTATATGTTGAATAAGGCATTGAGATAATAAAAACTAATTTGCCAATATGCCAATGTGCCAATTCGGGGTACATTGGTGTAAAGTCGAATTAGCACTTTTGCGAATAATATATACGAAACGAACATTTAAATAAAAAAATAATGTGCCATTATGCCAATTTGCCAATTAGGGCTTTCATTGGCAAATTAGCACATTGGCAAATTAGCACATTATAAATATGAAATACGTAATAGGTTTAGATTATGGAAGCGACTCATGTCGTGCGGTAGTTGTAAATGCAATTACCGGTGAAGAGATGGCTTCGGCAGTGAAGTATTATTCACGTTGGATGGAAGGAAAGTATTGCGTGCCAACGGCCAATCAATATCGTCAGCACCCACTGGATTATGTGGAAGGATTGGAATATACAGTGAGAACAGCATTGGAGAAATGTCCTGAAAGAACAGCTGAAAAAGTGGTAGGTATCGCTTTTGATACTACCGGAAGTACGCCCGTTTTTACCGACAAAAACGGTACACCACTCTCTTTACTACCTGAATTTGCTGAAAATCCAAACGCCATGTTTGTGCTGTGGAAAGATCATACCGCTATTAAAGAAGCGCAAGAAATCAATGATCTTGCTGGCAAATGGGATATTGATTATACTGCTTACGAAGGTGGTATTTATTCTTCGGAATGGTTTTGGGCAAAGGCTTTACACGTTTTACGAGTAGATGAAAAAGTCCGCAATGCAGCTTACTCTATTGTAGAACATTGTGATTGGTTACCAGGCTTGATTACGAATACCACAGATCCATCCATCATTTGTCGTAGTCGTTGTGCGGCTGGTCACAAAGCCATGTGGTTGGAAAAATGGGGTGGTTTACCTTCTGAAGAATTCTTGACGACATTAGATCCATTGTTGGCGGGTTATCGTGAACGTCTATTTACAGAAACATTTTCGAGTGATAAAAAAGTGGGTCATTTAACGCCAGAATGGGCTGAACGTTTGGGATTAACTACAAATGTGGCGGTGGCTGTTGGTGCTTTTGATTGTCATACTGGTGCAGTAGGAGCAGAGGTTAAGCCAGGTGCATTGGTACGTGTTATTGGTACTTCTACTTGCGATATAATGGTGGCAAGTTATGAGGAGATGGGACATAAATTGATCCCTGGTATTTGCGGACAGGTGGATGGTTCGGTAATACCAGGCATGATAGGCTTGGAAGCTGGTCAATCGGCATTTGGCGATGTGTATGCCTGGTTTAAAAATGTGGTGGCTTGGCCAATCGAGAACATTTTGGCAAAATCAACTTTGATAGATGCTGAAACCAAACAAAAGTTGATTGAAGAATCAATTGATCAAATCATTCCAGCACTCTCTATCGAAGCTGCTAAAGTTCCGGTTTCTGAATCCACCATTTTAGCTACGGATTGGATGAATGGTCGTCGTACTCCTGATGCAAACCAAATGGTAAAAGGTACCATTACAGGTCTTAATTTGGGTAGTTCAGCTCCCTTGATTTTCCGTGCATTAGTTGAAGCAACAGCTTATGGATCAAAGGCTAT
>CANFFA010000217.1 GCA_947445425.1 Paludibacteraceae bacterium | reverse complement strand
ATTAACTTAAATTTTTTATAACAACAGTTTACATTCGTATTTTGTCTCTTCAATGATGTCTGCAAGATTTTTTTTAAGTAAAATAGCTTCAAAATCTGTTTTAAATTCATCCCAATAGTTTCTGGAGGTGCAAGTATGAGTTGCCCGATCACAAAAGCTTTGGTTATTAATGCATTCTACAATTACAATTTGTTCAAATGCCGTATAGACATCTAACATGGTAATTTGTTCAACAGGGCGTGTTAATCGGTATCCAC
The DNA here is from genome assembly GCA_947445425.1 of Paludibacteraceae bacterium. GTDB lineage: Bacteria > Bacteroidota > Bacteroidia > Bacteroidales > Paludibacteraceae > Paludibacter. The sequence continues at coordinate 4,834 of CANFFA010000217.1, read as the reverse complement.
TTCCTTTGCCTTTTGCATTGGCTATTAATCCTTTAACTTTTAAAGATGATATGATTGTATCCAGATATTTTATAGAGATGTTCTGATTTTTTGAAATGTCTTTTTGTAACATTCCATTTTGATTGGTTGAGCTGGCAATCTCTATCAAAGTTCTCAAACCGTATCTTATTTTTGTATTTACTCTCATCTGTTTTGTTTAGTGCGAGCAAAAGTAATTGATTTACACCAATCCTATTGTTCTAGTAGTATTGATTTAACGATATTTAATAAATAGATCTTTCAAAGAACCTATCAATAAATATTATTTATTGCATAATACCTACTAAGTAAGTAGAATAATATAAAGTCGTATAATTTGGTCTACTCCAATAAGTCATTTTGATATTTTTGAACGCTAAGAACGCTAAGTTTTGAAGTCGCAAAGTTCAGATATACAGTAGATAAATTTCTTAGCGTCTTAGCACCTTTGCATCTTTGCATCTTTGCGTTTAAAAAATATTTTTTGAGCGAACAAAATAATACGACATTATAACAAGCGCATTACTTAAATTAGTTCTTTAGTTAGTAAAATGCATTGATATTAACTCCTAAAATTAATGTGCCGCTAGCCAGTTTTCACCTACACCACACTCCGCAATCAGTGGAACATTTAATTGAATGGCATTTTCCATCTCTTCTACAACTACTTTTCTAAGCTTTTCTAGCTCTAGATTTGGAACAGTAAAGTTTAACTCATCGTGTACCTGCATGGTCATTTTTGCTTCTAAACCTTCTCTGATCAAACGTTTTTGAATACTTACCATCGCTATTTTGATAATGTCGGCTGCGGTTCCTTGAATTGGGGCATTAATAGCATTTCGTTCAGCAAATCCTCTCACGATACTATTTTGTGAATTGATATCGGGTAAAAAACGCTTGCGTCCTAGCATGGTTTCTACATAACCCATCTCCTTTGCTCTTTGAATACAATTGTCCATGTACTTTTTCACATCAGGATAGGTCTCAAAATAACCATCTATCAACTCTTTGGCCTCAGCACGGGGCACTGCTAAACGTTCGGATAAACCAAAAATAGAGATGCCGTAGATGATTCCAAAATTAGCCGTCTTGGCTTTGCGTCGCATGTCGGTTGTCACTTCATCCAACGCTATTTTATATATTTTGGCAGCTGTTGCGGTGTGAATATCATGTCCACTATTAAAGGCTTCCTGCATATTAGCATCTCCACTAAGGTGAGCCATAATGCGTAGTTCTATTTGCGAATAATCGGCACTTAGAAATGTGGAGTCTGCATCTGGTATAAAAGCCTTACGAATTTCCTTCCCTTGGGCGTCACGTATGGGGATGTTTTGTAAATTTGGATTGGTAGAACTAAGTCTACCAGTGGCTGCAACGGTTTGATTGTAAGAGGTGTGTACTTTTCCGGTGCTTGGATTTACCAATTGTGGAAGGGCATCAATATAAGTACTTAGTAATTTTTTTAGGCCTCTGTAATCCAAAATCTTATTGACAATAGGATGTTTGGAAGTCAATTTTTCCAAAACCTCTTCAGCAGTAGAGTATTGACCTGTTTTAGTTTTCTTGGCCTTATCATCTAATTTAAGGTGGTCGAAAAGTATTTCACCTACCTGCATCGGGGAACTGACATTGAAATTTAGACCTGCGATTTGATGAATCTCTTTTTCTAGCTTTTGCATTTCTTCGGTTAAAATAACTGAGCTAAATGCAAGTGCCTCAGTGTCAATTCGAACGCCTGTATGTTCCATCGTTGCCAATACCTGCATGAGCGGCATCTCTATTTCGTAGAAAAGTTTCTCAAGTCCAGAAGCCTTAAGTTCTACTTCTAAAATCTGTTTTAACTGAAAAGTTACATCGGCATCTTCGGCAGCATAATCACACAGTCTTTCTGGTTCAACTGCCCGAATACTCAATTGATTTTTACCTTTTGCACCCAATAAATCTTCAAAGTGTATGGTTCTATATTTAAGATAAATCTCTGCTAGATAATCCATTCCATGCCTCAATTCTGGTTGAATGAGATAATGGGCGATCATCGTGTCAAAGAGTTTTCCTTTTAGTTCTACACCATATTGTGCCAACATGAGTAGGTCGAATTTTATATTTTGACCAATCTTTTCAATGGCTTCATTTTGGAAAATAGACTTAAACTCGTGTACGACTTCTTTCGCTTCTAATTTATTTTCTGGAAGTGATACAAAATAGGCTTCCCCTTTTGCAAAACAAAAGGATAGTCCTACCAAATCATCCGAAAGGGTGTTCAATCCTGTCGTTTCGGTATCAAAACAGATGGACTTTTGTAGAAACAATTTACTGATTAATTCAGAACGTTTTACTTTGTTATCGATTAAAACGTAGTGATGTTTTACATCGGCTATACTTAATAATCCTGTAACTGCTCTTTCTTTTTCCATTTCCGCTACAACTTCTGTTGACAATGTTACAGTAGTTTCTTTGGGCGCTTCCGTTTGATCAAAAAGGGACATTTGTCCATCGGCTTGCGATTTTGCATTTTTAGCGATTTGCGATTTTGATGGAGTGGGAGAGGTGCTACTATTTCCTAACTTTGCAGACATATTTCTGAATTCCAATTCGTCGAATAATGCCCTGAGTATTGGCTCGTTAACTGCTTCAATTTCCAGACTTTTCTCGTCAAAATGTATAGGAACATCTATTTTAATGGTCGCCAAAAAGCGAGAGAAGATGATTTGTTCTTTGTTCGCTTCTATTTTTACTTTTAATGCGCCCTTTAACTCATCTGTACTTTCCAACAAGGCATCGATGCTGCCAAACTGTTGTAATAATTTAATTGCCGTTTTTTCACCAACACCTGGGCAACCTGGAATATTATCGGCTGCATCACCCATAAGTCCTAATAAATCAATCACTTGTTCGTGACTATCCAATTCGTATTTGGCTTTTATTTCATCTGGTCCCATGATTTCAAAACCACCAGTATGTTTGGGTCTGTACATGAAAATATGCTCAGAAACCAATTGCCCATAATCTTTATCAGGGGTGAGCATAAATACTTCAAAACCTTCTTTTTCAGCTTGTTTAGCCATGGTTCCAATTACATCGTCCGCTTCGTATCCCAATACCTCGATCACGGGAATATTGTAAGCCTTTACCAATTCTTTAATAATGGGTACGGCTAAACGAATATCTTCTGGTGTAGCTTCTCTTTGGGCTTTGTAAAGTTCGTAAGCTTCGTGGCGAAATGTTTTACCGGGTGGGTCAAAAACGACAGCGATGTGGGTAGGTTTCTCCCGTTTGAGTACATCTTCAAGGGTATTGATAAAGCCAAAAACAGCGGAGGTATTTAAGCCTTTAGAATTAAAACGTGGACTACGGATAAAGGCATAATAAGCTCGGTAAATGATGGCATAAGCATCAAAAAGAAAAAGTTTTTTCATGATATTTTAGGTCAGCGGTCTATAGTCTACGGACAAAAGTCTGTTCTAAAGAGCAGTGTTATAAATGGTTGTTAATATGCAGATTAAAATTAATTTGAATTAGAAAGTCTGGGTGCAAAGATCTTAAATATGTTGTGGTCAATCATTGACCATTGACCATTGACCCTTGACCTTCGACGGCTTCAGACTGTAAAAGTAATTAAAAAATAAGGAGAAATAATCGTAATTTGTCAAACAAACCACAAATTTGTTTACTTTTGCAATCTAAAATTTAACAGCACCCATGAACTTTAGCGAAACCATTAGACGCCCCATACTTGAAGAGATGCAATTGTTTGAAAAAACATTTGCAACTAGCTTGAGTACGGAAAATCCTTTGCTTTCGAGTATAAATGAATATGTGCTACAAAAGAGTGGTAAGCAATTGCGACCAATGTTGGCGGTACTTTCTGCTAAAATTTGCGGTACTGTTAATCTATCCACCATCAACGCTGCCCTCTCTTTAGAGCTTTTACATACTGCCAGTCTTATTCATGATGATGTGGTGGATGATACCCTTGAGCGTCGTGGAAGCCTTTCAATTAATGCAAGATGGACCAATAAAATTGCCGTTTTATCAGGTGATTACATGCTTTCTAAGTCACTTTCTTGTGCAAATCAGACCAATAGCTTAGAGATTTTAAGACTGATGTCCAATATTGGAATGGAGCTTGCCGATGGCGAGCTATTGCAATTAGACAAGGTAAAAGCTTCTCAAATTTCGGTTGAAAGTTATTTGAATATTATTCGCAAGAAAACGGCTTTTCTTTTTTCTACTTGTACCGAGGTTGGTGCCGTTTCTGTTAATGCTACGGAATCTGAATTGACAGCCTTGCGTTATTTTGGTGAGTGTTTGGGGATCTGTTTTCAAATAAAAGATGATATTTTTGATTATCAAGATGATATACAAATAGGTAAACCTACCGGAAATGATATTCGTGATGGAAAAGTTACCTTACCACTGATTTATGCTCTTCAGAATTCAAAACTTTCTGAAAAAGATCAAATAATGGATTGGATTGATAATAAAGAATTTTCTGCAGAAAATATTCAAACCATTACCCATTTTGCCCATGAGAACAATGGTATTCAATTGGCAATTACCCAAATGGAAGTATACAAAAATAAAGCCATAGCAGCACTCGATGGTTTTAAAGATAGTGAAGTAAAAAAATCATTGATTTTGTGTGCTGAATATGCGGCATTTAGAGATAAGTAATGAGAAGCATATAATGTCCTATTTTAGAAAGAAATGGTACGCCGATTTACACGGTCTAGACGGATTGAAAACGGATTAAAAAAAATGCAAGCATTTTTGATTAGAGGCATAATCAATTGACGTAGTCAATTATAGATCCGTT
>CANFFA010000216.1 GCA_947445425.1 Paludibacteraceae bacterium | reverse complement strand
TTCCTTTATACTTAGCTCTTGTTGGTGCAACAGTATATATTCAAGCACATTACGTGATTGATGTTGTGGCAGGATGGATTTCAGCGATTCTTTTTTATTACCTCAGTAATGCCGCTTATTTCAGATTAAAAGCTGCGAGTAAATTAAATTTAGTAACAGTCAATAAATTAGATTTTTAAATCTAAATCCGACATATTTGCGAGTAAATTTGCGCTATTTGCGTCGTTTGCGTTCTAAAAAACCTGCGTCAAAAAATGTCGAGCATTTGCATGCAAGTACTTAAGGCTACTTTCCTGTAGATTTGGATATCTTTTTTGACTTGGCATTACTTTGTGTAACAATATACACCCCACTAAAAACCAAAAGCGCACAAATGGCTTTCTGAACCCCAAAATCATCTATCCCAATAAACACTGCCACCAAACTAGCCACAACAGGCTGGACATAATTATACATACTAAAAGTGGTGGGACTTAACACTTTCTGAGCAACTGCAATTAAACTATAGGACAGGAAAGTGGCTATGACTACGATGTAAGCAATCTTCAAATATGCAGAAGTTCCTAAATTTAAAAAATCGGTAGAAACAAGTGCCGAATGACAAAATGGATAGGACAATACTGCTCCAAAAAGAAACATCCACTTCATTATTGTAAAGGGTGAGTACTTTGAAATCAAATCTTTAAACATTGTCAAATACAGAGAAAAAGAAATTACTCCAACAAATACAAGTAAATTCCCAATAAAATTCCCTTGACCAGTAGGCACTATCGCATCATTCAAGACCAACATCAAAGCACCAGCACCTCCAACCAAAATACCAATTATTTTCATAAGGGTAATTTTTTCTTTTAAAATCAAAGTGGCCAAAACCATCGTCACAATGGGCAACATGGCCACCACAATGGAGGCATCAATCGGAGAAGTCATCGACAAGCCCACAATAAATGGGATCTGATTGATCACCAATGCAAAAATAGATGCAAAAAAAAGTTTCACCACATCCTTCATGGGAACTTTCTGCTGTTTAACAAAAAAAGATGCTGTCCAAAACAAAATTGCCGCACCAGCAATCCGAAAGAAAGTCAAAGCGTATGGACTCACAACCAATGGGATAAGCGTTCTAGACATGGTTACATTTAAACCAAAGAACACATTGGCTATAAAAAGCACCAAATGCCCCATTAAGATTTTCTTTCCCATACAGTATCGTTTGTAAATTAAGTTTAAATTTGATGACCTCCTACCTAAAATCTAAAAATTAAAACGATGTCATTGCTTGAATCGTTCAAATCTAAATCCATTTACGGTCATTAAATTATTAATAGACAAAAATACTACTATAAATCGGGAATTTGAAACAATTAAAATGATTAAAAAAAGTTCTAAAAATCAAAACCTATGGAAAAATAAACAAGCTTGCTATTTGTTTAATTGAAGAATAGTACTTAGTTTTGTAGCGAAACCACAAAAAACAGCGCTATGAAAAATAATCATAAAGAACAACGCAGCCTATTCCCAGAAGAGTGCTTGTTACGTGAAATAGCCCGGCATCCTCGCCTTTCTATTGGAATACCTAAGGAAAATCCTGCCATTGAAACCCGATTGGCATTGACACCAGAAGGTGTAGCCATAGTAACCGAAGAGGGGCATTCTGTTTATATTCAACGTGGTGCTGGCCAGCCAATGTCATATTCTGACTTACAATACAGTGAGGCTGGTGCATTTTTGGTGGACAATGCTTCTGATGTTTTCAATGCAGATATTGTTTTGAAAATTGCACCACCTACGCTCGATGAGCTACAACTAATGCATGAAAATGCTACTGTTTTCTCCATGCTACAAATCAGTAATCTTTCAGCAGAATCAATTAAATTGATGATGCAAAAAAAACTGAATGCATTTGTCTACGAACTCATTAGAGACGAACAAGATAACTTTCCGGTGGTTAGCTCAATTTCAGATATTGAGGGAAAAACCGCTATAGCTGTAGCTGCTGAGCTAATGAGTAACGAACGAGGTGGTAAAGGTCTATTATTGGGTGGAGTAGCTGGGATATCACCATCGGAAGTAATGATTTTAGGTGCAGGAATTGCTGGCACTGTAGCTGCACGAACTGCTATGGCATTGGGTGCTCAAGTAAAAGTATTTGACCACGACATCAGCAAATTACGGAAGATACATCAATCTCTTGGACAACATGTTTTTACCTCGGTAATTCATCCCGCTGTTCTTTTCAGAGCTTTGGCAACTGCGGATGCGGTAATAGCCAACTTACGATACATCAATGATTCAGAGCGATTCTTGGTTTCTGAAGAGCTGGTGAAAACCATGAAACAAGGGGCAATAATTATCGACCTAAGCATAGATCAAGGAGGATGTTTCGAAACCTCCGAATGTCGAACGCTAGAAAATCCATTCTTTGAAAAACATGGCGTAATGCACTATTGCATTCCAAATATTTCTGCAAGAGTTGCACGAACCTCTTCGATGGCCCTGAGCAATATATTTGCCCAGTTATTACTTAAAATAGCAAACTCCGGCAGTATAAATTCAGCCATTTCAGAAAGTTACGGATTTAGACATGGCGCCTACATATACGGAGGTGTATTGGTAAACCGACTCATTGGAAACTACTACGGCATTCCCTATAACGATATAGCCTTACTTTTACCTCGATTTTAAACCATTGACATATGCCATTGACAGACAATTTAGCACATAAAAACGAAGAAGAAATTATTCAGAAAGAATTTGAAGCTTTGCTGAATGATTATAGAAATACGAATCACGTACCTAAAATCGAATTAATTACCAAGGCATTCAATTTTGCAAATGCGGCTCACAAAGGGATAAAACGTCGTTCGGGTGAGCCTTATATTATGCATCCATTAGCAGTGGCAAGAATTGCCGTGAGCGAAATTGGTCTGGGTTCCACTTCAATCTGCTGTGCACTTTTACATGATGTGGTGGAAGACACTGACTATACCGTAGAGGATCTTTCAAATCTTTTTGGCCCTAAAATTGCACAAATTGTTGATGGGCTTACCAAAATTTCTGGAGGTGTTTTTGCTCAAAAAGCATCCGAACAGGCTGAAAATTTCCGCAAATTACTACTGACCATGTCAGAAGACATCCGTGTAATTTTGATAAAAATTGCCGATCGTTTACACAACATGCGTACACTTGGCTCCATGCCATTGGCAAAACAATTTAAAATTGCAGGAGAAACTCAATATATTTACGCCCCCCTCGCCCATCGATTGGGGTTATTTGCAATCAAAACGGAACTCGAAGACCTCAGTTTCAAATTTGAGCACCCCGAAACCTACAAAGAAATTGAAGCAAAACTTGCTGTAGATGAAGAAGAAAGAAATCTTTTCTACAATGAATTCTCTAAACCAATCAACAAAAAATTAGTGGAGATGGGATATGAATTTACCTTATTGGCTCGGGTAAAATCGATCTATTCTATCTCTCGTAAAATGGCAAAACGCAACATTCCATTCGAAGAAGTATATGACATCATGGCTGACCGCATTATTTTCAAACCGCGGGAGGATATGAATGAAAAAGACCAATGTTGGATGCTCTATTCTGCAGTAACAGCACTATATAAACCCCATCCGGTTCGAATTCGAGATTGGGTAAGTACGCCCAAAGCAAATGGTTATGAAGCACTACATGTCACCGTAATGGGACCACAAGGGAAATGGGTGGAAGTTCAAATCCGGAGTGAGAGGATGAACGAAATCGCAGAAAAAGGTTTAGCCGCACACTGGAAATATAAATTGGGTGAAAACGATGAATCCGAACTTGAAAAATGGCTAAAATCCATAAAAGAATGGCTCGAACATCCTGAAACAAATGCCATTGACTTCTTAGACTCCTTCAAATTAAACTTGTTTGCTGCCGAAATATTCGTATTTACACCAAAAGGAGATATTATAACCATTGCCCAAGGAGCAACAGCGCTCGACTTTGCCTTTTCCTTACATACAGAATTAGGCATACATTGCATAGGCGCTAAGGTAAATCACAAATTAGTCCCATTAAGCTATAAACTCAACAGTGGTGATCAAGTTGAAATACTAACTTCTAAAAAGCAAAGTCCTCAATATGAATGGATAGAGTACGTCACGACCGCACATGCAAAAGAAGCACTCCGCACTTTATTTAAAAATGAAGATAAAGTGCTCATGCGCCAAGGTCAAGCCCTAATTAGAGAATTACTTATTGCTAATAATTTAGAATTTCAAAACGAGAATCTTGTTAAACTACTGAATCACTATAGTCTAACCAGAAGAAATGAATTGTATTTACAAGCTGGGAAAGGCGTTTTGGACTTGGAAGAAACCATAAAAAGTTTCAACAAAGCACAAAGTAAAAACATCTTTGTCAAATACTTAAAAAATCCATTTGGAAACTCTGCGGATTCCGGAAAAGAAAAACTGACTGTTCCAATTGATAGTAAAATTGACCGCAAAAAATCATTTAAAATAACTGATGAAAGTATAGGAATTATATTCAATTTTGCAAAATGTTGTCATCCAATTCCTGGTGATGATGTTTTGGGTTATGTCGATGAAACAGAGACCATTCACATCCACAAGCGACAGTGCAAGGTTGCTGACAAGCTTAAAACCAATTATGGAGAAAGAATTGTATCTGCAGAATGGGCAACTCACAAACTAGATTTATTTGTTGAAGAACTAGAAATCACAGGCATCGACAGAAAAGGTATATTGATTGAAATACTAAAAGTCATTACAGAGGGCTACGGAATTGACATAAAAAAAATGACAATAGAGAGCGAAGCTGGCGTATTCAAAGGCAGATTCAATGTACTGGTTCGCGATACAGATGACATCAACAATCTATCAAACAGTATCAACAAAATCAAAGAAGTTAATAGCGCTCAAAGAATCCAAGAGTAAAATAATTATTTGTCGACAGTTGTAAGAACAATAGTTCGTTAAAAAATAATTAACTATTAAGCAGCAATAGTGCCGTATAATAGTAGCTCTTTGACATTTTGGTTATTTTTGAGTAAGTATGGTTTGATAGCAAACATCTCAATAAATCGTTCAAGCAGTAATGTGTTGTGATTTAC
>CANFFA010000215.1 GCA_947445425.1 Paludibacteraceae bacterium | reverse complement strand
GCACCTTAGCTTCCTGTCTTTTCAACTGATTTGGAACATCATTAAAACGAAAAACCCAAATGAAAATAAAATCGTTCGAAAGTATTTATCATATTCAACGCAACTACAAAATAAAGCGTTTTTTTTTCATTTTTCTCGCCTTGAATCTTTTTGTGTTATTTCTTCCTTGGACACAAAACATAAAAGTGAAGGGAAGTGTCACTACCCTCTATCAGGAACATAGACCGCAACAACTGAATTCTCCCATTCCAGGGCGTATTTCGAAGTGGTATGTCAAGAACGGAGATTTTGTAAAAAAAGGAGATACGCTACTACTTTTGTCTGAAATCAAAGATGACTATATGGATCCCAAACTAGTGGAGCGTACGGAACAGCAGGTAAAATCTAAAAAAGGGGTACGGGGTTATTATGAAGCTAAAATTGGGACTACTAATGCCCAAATTCAGTCCATTGTGAACAGCAGAGAATTAAAACTTCAGCAACTGACAGTAAAATTAGGTCAACTTAAAATTAAACTTGTTGGCGAAGAGGCTGATTTAAAAGCGGTAACCAATGAATTATTGTTGTATGAAGACCAATACCAAAGGCAAAAAAAACTCTATGATGAAGGTCTTGTGTCCCTTACACAATTTCAACAAAAAAGTGTATCCTATCAGAATGCTTTAGCAAAAAAGACGGCTTCAGAAAATAAATTGGCGCATACCCACCAAGAGATTGTCAATATTAATCTCGAACAAAGTGCAACAATTCAGGACTATTCTGACAAGATAAATAAAACCGAGGGGGAGAAGTTTCAAAGTATGGGTCTGATTGAGAGTAGTACAGGTGATATTGCTAAGTTAGAGAATCAGGTTTCCAATTACAAAATCCGACGTGGTCTATATTATGTTTTGGCCTCTCAAGATGGACAAATTGCAGATTTGAAAAAAGCGGGTCTAGGTGAAATCTTGAAAGATGGTGAAAGTATTGGTTCCATTATTCCATTCAATGTAGATTATGCTGTAGAAATATTCATAAAACCAGTAGATCAACCTTTGATAAAACTTGGGCAAAAGGTGATGTGTGTATTTGATGGTTTTCCGGCGATTGTTTTTTCTGGGTGGCCCAACTCTTGTTATGGAACTTTTTCTGGTAAAATCATTGCAATTGAGAGCAATATCAATAGCAAAGGGCTTTTCAAAGCTTTAGTGGTGGAGGATGGAAATCAAAAGCCTTGGCCACCCCAAATTAAAATTGGAACCGGTGTAAAAGGTATAGCCATCCTGAATGACGTATCTATTTGGTATGAGTTGTGGAGAAATATTAATGGATTTCCGCCCGATTTTTATACGCCAACCAATCAAGAATCTCCAAGCGCAAATGAAAAGAATAAATAAATCCTATTTACTGTTATTACTGCTTTCAATAATCCAATTCTCTTGGGGGCAGGACAGTTTGAAACTTGGAAAAAATGAATTTTTATCCATTGTAAAGAGTTATCATCCAATGGCTTTTCGCTATCGTTTGCAAAATAAAATGGCGGCAAGCGAAATACAAAAAGCGAAAGGTAATTTTGACCCCATACTAGAAGCAAAAAATGGAAGTAAAACGATAGACGGTATTGATTACTATACTGAAAATAGTGTCAAATTGGGCATCCCAACTTGGTATGGTGTTGATTTTAACAGTAGTTACAACAATATCGCTGGTCAAAAACTAAACAACAGTGATACAAAAGGGGGCTTAACACAAATAGGCATTAATGTCCCATTGGCCAAAAACTTACTTTACGATAAGCGAAGAGCACTGTTGGATCAAGCAAAATATGCACAACAGATGACATTGGCTGAACAACAGTTAATGACCAATCAACTACTATTGGATGCTGAAAATTGCTATTGGGAGTGGGTAAAGCAATACGAACTGTTTTTAATTCAAAAACAAGCAGTAGAAGTGAACAAGCAGCGTTTGAAACTGATACGCAGAACCTTTGAATTTGGTGAGCGATCAGCCATTGATACGACAGAGGCTGAATCTCAATTACTTAGTTTTGAACTACAATTGGAAGATGCCCGTCTTAAGTTTGTGAAAAACACACAGCAACTCTCGCTCTATTTGTGGACTGAGAATAACCAAGCGTATGATGTTATTCAGATGATAGTACCTTCAGACAAACTATCCAGTAGCATTGCCTATGTTGATTATCCAGCCCTTTTGATGGAACTTAAATCACAAGCCCTACAGCAACATGCAGCCATGCAATATTATTATCAAAAGAAAAATATTTTGGAGAGTGAGCGTAAATTAAAACAACAAAGCCTGTTGCCCAAGATTGATTTCAATTATAATTTTGTTAATAAACAGAAGTACCAATCCGATTACTTTCCCCTTTTTCAAAATAACTATCAATATGGTTTAAAGTTTGAGTTAGCTCTTTTCTTGAGAGAAGCTAGAGCCGATTATCAAATGACTAAATCTAAAATTTTGCAGAATAAATTGGATATTGATTTTAAGCGTCAAGAATTGACCGTTAAAATTGCCAACTACCAAAGCGAAACCTTAAATTACAGCAAGCAGATTAAGAATTCAGAACAAAACATATTGAACTACAGACGTCTTCTCTATGCTGAAGAGACACGTTACGAGAGTGGAGAAAGTTCGCTGTTTCTTATTAACGCTAGAGAATCAAAACTTTTAGAATCGGAAATAAAATTGCTTGAATTGAGACTGAAATTCTTGAACAGCTACAATCAACTGAAATGGCTGAATAAAAACTTTTCAAGTAATCTGTCGGTAGATTAATACATCATCAAAGTTGTTAAATTTTTAATTTAAACAATATGGCATTCTATCAACTTATTGAAACGCAAAAGATTCCTGCAAGCATAAGCGAGATATGGGACTTTATTTCGTCACCCGCTAATTTAAAAGAAATAACTCCTGCGCAAATGGGTTTTGTTGTGACGGGCAATACGGGCACGGGAAAAATGTATCCGGGCATGATCATCACATATAAGGTGAGTCCCTTTCTGGGTATAAAGTTGGATTGGATGACCGAAATAACGCAGGTAAAAGAGCATGAATACTTTGTGGACGAGCAAAGGATAGGTCCTTACGCACTTTGGCATCATCAACACAAGATAGAACCCATCGAAGGGGGTGTTTTGATGACCGATATTGTCACTTATCAACCTCCCTTTGGAGTATTGGGGGCAATTGCAAATAAACTGCTTATAAAAAAACAGCTGCGTGCCATTTTTGATTATAGAACCATTGCCTTAGAACGAAGGTTTGGGAAATCTATTTTGTAACGCATTTTTTTCAATAATGCCCAACAACAAAACCAAATGTTTTAAACATTATGCGAGAAATTAGTTGTTATCAGTTTGAAGAAATTCAGATATTCTGATGCTGCAAATTCGATATATGGATAATTTAGTGGACGAATAGGATAAAGTAAGGAGTCTGGAGAAGATTTTAAGACCCTAAGAATTCTTAAAAAAAGATTTAGTAAATTAGCCTACCCTTTTTATCCAATTATAGTGCCTTTTTGAGCCTAATTTCTTATTTTTGCAATAAATTTAATAGTTTAATTAATTAGTATGGATAACGTAGCACAAAAGGATCAGAAAGACATCATTCAGTATTTGAATATGCAGTTGGCAGCTATGGGACAGCCCATGTATGTTGACAATGATGATAAGAATACACAATTGTCGAACGACCGTTTTATTTCATTGACAAAAGATTTAGTGAAGAGTTTTCGCGAGAAGACCAGAATTTTATCGGACCATTTGTCACCTGCCGATCAGCGAATTCAAAATTTTATTGAAAGCTATTTGGAGGGTCTTGACGTTCCGATGCCTCGTATTCCAAACAATACTTTTACGCTAAATCAACCTGGTTTAGCACGGGAGTTGAGTTTGCCACCTGATGGTGATACTTTCAAAAATGAGTTGGTAAGTTCTTATCGTCTCAAACAAGGTATCTTGAACAATCCGTCAAAGGATAAACGTACTACCAAAGGTACTTTCCACATTGTGGATGGGGGATTACCTGTACCTTTGGATAAAAAAGAAGTACCTCGTTTGACTTTTGCTATTATGCTAAAAGCCGCACTTGAATCGACTGATGCCTTGAAAACGCTACCTTTTACTGCAAATCAAGAAAACAAAGCAAAAGTGATGCTTTCTTTATTGCTTCGCCCTGTGGTAGCTCCAGAAATTAAAGGAATTTCTCCTCAAAAATCAATGGAGATTCGTTTCTTTTCTCCTGGAAGTTTAGTTAGTAATCTAGATTTTGCTGAACATATTTTCGGTAATGCTGGTGATCCAGATTTAGCGATTAACAATGCCGCACTTGATGTGGATCATTGGACCGGACATACAGGCTGTATTATTATGGCACCTCAATTGGTACAATTGCGTAAAATTGATGTAGGTTTACCGCATTGGGATCATGCTACTGAACGTCAACGTAATGAGGGCATGTGTTACAAATCTGCAGAGGAGTTGTACAATGAAGGTGGAGCCTTTAAGTTAACTTGTCGTGATGAGCGAGGGGTGGTGATTACTTTAATCGCTGATAACTATTATGGTTATTCTAAAAAAGAGATCAAAACGCAAATTAGTTATGCTGCGAATCTTTATGGATTGGTAGAAGAGGAACATGCAGGTGGTGCTATTGCATTTCCATGTAACAATATGATGGATCATGTTGATGGTAAGGTCTTTATGTCTAGCTTTGACAGTCGTTTTACTTTCGAAAATACAATTAAATTTTTAGGTGATACTATAGATGTGAAAGCCGAAGGTTATGCAGTAGATAAAAAATACCCTAGTATTATCTACGTACACGAGCATTCAAATCTTAATATCATTACAAATAATGTTTCGTGGCTGAAAGATGGGATTATTCAAGAATTAAAACTTTCTCCAACGAAAAGCTACGTTTATCCTTCTGGTCATAAATTCAGATTGACAAAACATACGAATCAAAACTTATGGCGTCTTGTGGTAACTTTGCCGGAAGGTGTATTTTGTCATAAACCAAGTACTGTATCAGGTGGTGGAAAGTCAGAGATTTCTAAATCGATGCACAATGCTATCAAATATGGTTCCTTCTATATCAATGACTTGG
>CANFFA010000214.1 GCA_947445425.1 Paludibacteraceae bacterium | reverse complement strand
GTGTTTACACTTCGGGTACTGTTTATGATGCTGATATGGTTAGTAAAGGCACTTTCACGGGCATGGAAGTGGAAACAACCGGGAAGATAGGTGTTGCACAAAGAAATGCAAGCATGAGGCTTTACAGTAACACCATAGGTACTGTCACAGTACCTGGCGCACCCACAAGTGTGGTTTCCACAGCAGGAAATACAACTGCATCTGTTTCTTTTATAGCACCTGCTTTCAATGGAGGTTTAGTAATTTTAGATTACACTGTTACTTCCAACAACGGTGGATTTACTACAACAGGCAATACAAGTCCTTTGGTAATATCAGGGTTAAACAACGGAACGGCTTATACATTTAACGTAACCGCTAGAAATGCCGTGGGAGCAAGTGCTGTCAGTGCAGCTTCGAATGCTGTTACACCACATGCTACCAATAATAATATTGTAGTATCATCGGCAACAAACATTTCAGCATTAACATTAACTCCTGTTAGTGATGTAGTTGTAACCTCTAATAAATTAACAATTAATCAAGTAACCAATGTAAATAGTATAACCGTTAACCCTGGATCTCAACTTGAATTAACTTCAGGTAATACGCTCACAGCTAACACATTTACCTTATCAGGAGCTTTAGATGGAAGTGTTAGCACTTTAAAATTAGATGCCAACATAAATGCGACTACAGCTAGGTTGCTCAAAACCATTGATAAAAATAATTGGTTTTTTATGTCGTTCCCGTATAATGTGGTTATTGCTGACATTACCAAATCGAATGGTGATCCAAAACCCACTTTAAATGGAAATTTGGGTGATCTGTTTATTAAGTATTATGATGGAGGACAACGAGGAACATCAGGAGCTGGTTCTAATTGGAAAAATTATACTGGATCGGAGTTAGTTGCAAATCAAGGATATATAATCGGACTGAGTGATACACAACCTGAAACAACTTTGTCATTTCCTTTGAAAACAGGAGGGATTTTGACAGCCGAAACAGCAAACCGCACTATTTCTGTTGCCGAAAACACAGGTGCGGTGGTTAATAATCGTGGTTGGAATTTGATAGGACAACCATTTTTAAGTAAATTCATTGCCAGCCATGCTGTGGGTAGTTATGATATTTATGTATATGATGGAAGTAGCTATTCGCTCTACACCAAAGCTAATATTCCTGATATCAATCCATTTTCTGCTTACTTTATTCAAGCCAGTAGCGCACTTGCTGGCACCGGAATTTCGTTTGTCTCTGCCACGGGTCGTCAATTATCACCTTCGGTTGCAGCTAATGAAACTATGGAGGAAGTTCAGCTTGATTTTACAAGTCCAACAGGTACTGATTACGCCTTGCTAAGAATGGATGATCTGTCGACTACTGCTTATGACATTGGAATGGATTTCGAAAAATGGATAGGAACAGGAACTCCAAAACCTCAAATTTACACCTGCTTAGGAGGAATTAATTATGCCTTTAACGCATTACCATTGAGTAATGTTGATAATTTGCCGGTAGGCATCTATACCCAAACCGCAGGCAGTACAACTATTCATGCTGCTGCGGCAAATGCGCCAAATTTGTCACAATTATTGTTGATCGATTGCGGCACAACCCCTTCAACAGTAACTGATTTGTTAGTTTCTGACTACACTTTTACTGCCTCAGCCGGTACAGATAATAACCGTTTTAAAATTACGGCACAATCAGTAACTACAAAAATTGATAAGCTCAAATCAATTACGGATGGTCCACAACTATCAATGATGGATTCTCAACTTTTGCTACGTAATTTATCCCCTAATACGGCAATTCGTGTATTTGATGCATTGGGGCACATGGTCGCAAGCAAAACGGCAAACGGCAATTCAATGGAAATCAAGTTGAATGCCAGAGGAATTTATACCGTGCAGTTGCAATCAGGAAAAAGCATTTTAATCAAAAAAGTAATTTTCTAAATCATAAATGCTTTACCTGTCGGACTGTTTGGAATGGTCCGACAGGGTTTAAAGTTCGAATAATTATTTGAAGCCAAATTTGTATTTTATTGTTAGTTAATTAGTCTGTATAATCTTATTGGTTTATTATGGATTGCAATAGGTGCAGTCGGACATGTAGGTAACTATAAGCCGCTTAAAAAAGTAAATATTTGGTCTTGGGAAAGTACCTGGTTGGTGCAAAATGTATTTGCTTTGCTTTTTCCCCTTTTTTTGCAGCGCTATTTTCCACCCCTACAGGACATCCTTTGTTCGACATCTACTCTGTACAGAGTGAAATTATATGGAGTTCAATTTTGCTTGGGATTGGTTGGGGCTTGGGGGGTTGATTTTTGGTTTGAGCTTACGCTACATTGGAGAGTCCGTTGGTCAATCTATTGCGTTGGGAATTTGTTCCTCTTTTGCGACTCTTTTGCCGGCCGCCATGATGGGGGATGACCTATTTACAGGGCCTGGACTTATTTTATTACTCTTAGTGGGGGTCGGAATAGCCGGTGTTTTTGTGCTTGCTTTTGCCTTTAGTTTAAAAGATAAACAGCTCTCTGCTGCTCAAAAGAAAACAGCTATCGAAGACTATTCCTATGGCGAAGGTGTTTTTATTGCCATTTTATCTGGACTTATGAGTGCCTGTTTTGGATTGGGGTTGGCATGTTCAGAGCCGATTAGGCTGAATGCCATTGCTTTAGGTGCCAATCCCATGTTTGCGGGATTACCTTCCATATTGATGATTACCTTAGGTGGATTTCTTGTCAATGGTTTCTTTTCTATTTACCAAAATATTACGAACAAAACTTCTTACGACTATTTTAATACTACCTTAAAAGTTTTTATTAGGAATCTGATTTTGTGTGCTTTGTCAGGTGGACTTTGGTATTTCCAATTTTTCGGACTTACAATTGGTAAATACTTTTTGATAGAAAGTTCGGTGATGTTGGCATTTTCTTGGAGCATCCTAATGGCCTTTAATATATCATTTTCGACTATTGTCACCGTTTTTCGACAAAATTGGTTTTCATTTTATTTAAAACCATTCGTTATAGTTGTTTTTGGCTTATTGGTAATTTTTACTTCCATTTTCATTTCAACACTTTATTAGGAGTTGTCAGTGAATAAAGTTTACAATTCAGGGACGATAATGGAACACGGATTTACGCGGACAATGCGGATTAAAAAAACGGATCTAAAATTGACTCCGTCAATTGATTCTGCGCTTTAATCAAAAATGCTTGCATTTTTTTTAATCCGTTTTTTAATCCGTTCTGTCCGCGTAAATCAGCGTGCTATTTTTTTTAAGTGGCAAAGTTGAAAATGTTATTTATTGACAGATCCTTTGTGTATTCCGTGTTTTCATTTAGGCAGGCAACCATTCAATCTTAAATCTATCTTTGCATTGAAATAAATGACAATATCGCTTTTTTTTGTATCGAATTCATGTCAACTTACAAGAATACCAAATGGATGAAATTAAAACAGAGTTTGAATTAAATTATCTAGTTTCAACTGAAGAAGATGAGCCTTGGGGTCTTACCGTAACAACGGTGGGACATCAAGTAATTTCAGAAAATGAATCTTATCCTCCTACAAACCATCCCAATGGCTACTTTTTCAAGGTGGACAAAGGTCGAGTACTAAACGAATATCAATTGCTTTACATTACCAACGGGAACGGAATATTTGCCTATGGAAATACCAAACACTCTTACCTGATTACCGAAGGTAAAATGTTTTTTCTCATGCCAGGAGTCTGGCACAATTATAAACCTATAAATAATTCAGGTTGGACTGAGTATTGGATTGGTTTCAAAGGAAATATTATTGAAAATATTGTCAACAACGGATTTTTCATCAACCGCCCCCCTGTTTTTAGTATTGGGTTCAATGAACGCATCGTCGACTTATACCAAAAAGCCATTCAAATTGCAAACGAAGAGAGAGCTTGTTATCAACAAGCACTTTCGGGAATTGTATTACACATATTAGGATTGATGTTTTATTGTGATAAGACCTGTGACTTTGAAGATGAAAATCAGAATTTGAAACGAGCATGAATACGAGTATTCACCTAAGACAGTGAAAAGTTGACATGCGAGTTCCATGTGACCTTTAAAAAACAATAATTTACACATGAAAATTGCTGCAAACATTAAAAAATTAAGAGAACAAAGAGGTCTGGTAAAAAAACAGGTCGCCGCTGAACTTGGAATAGGTTCTTTCAATTATCATATAATGGAAAGGGGAATGCGAAAGCCATCCATTGAGGAATTGCAGAAATTGGCAAAGCTTTTCAGCATCACTGTAGATGAGCTTATTAACAAGGAAAATCAGCTACTGAAAGAGGTGATGATAGAGAACAAAATAGCTTCGGAAAAGGTGAGATTAATTTCGCTACTTAATCGAGATGACCAACATGTTTTATTTCGGATTATTGACGGAATGCTCACAAAAAAACGTTGAACTCCCTTTGAACAATAGCTGTATATAACGGAAACTCTTAACGCTCTTGAAAATTTAGTAATAACAATTTTAGGTGGTGTTATTAATCAATAGTTCGTTATAAAAAATATTTTTCAACGCTAAGACTCTAAGCTGCTAAGCTGCCAAGAAAAACTGTTAAGTTTTTCTCTTTGCGTTCTTAAATTATCTGTTTGATTATAAGCAATCTGTGAATTTTCTCTTTGCGGCTTTGCGTTTAATTTTAAAAGATTTTGAACATGTCAATTATATTGGATTTTATTATGATAAGTACCTGCACACAAATAATTGACATTTTGTGAACGCCAGTTATTTTGAACGCAAATGCAAATACTCTTAGTAAAACTTTGTGCACCTTGTATCTTTGTGAATTTGTGGTTAATCTTAAGTCCTTGTATTTTTGCACAATAATCTTTTAATCAATATAAACTCTAATATATGTCAGCAGAATTAAAGTACTGGTATTTAAATGAACACAAGTTGTTCAGTAATTTAAGTTATTCCGAAATTGATAAGCTTTGTATTCTCAAGCGGTTTAAGAAATCAGAAAAATCTGAGATTATAGACTTACCTTATAGTGAAAAAGAGTCCATCTATTTTTTAAAACAGGGAACGATTAAACTTTTCAGCATCAATGAGGAGGGGGATGAGGTGTTGATTGAGATCCTTCAGAAGGGGGATATTTTCGGAGAGTTGGGTTT
>CANFFA010000213.1 GCA_947445425.1 Paludibacteraceae bacterium | reverse complement strand
CTAGGAAGTGGATTATTGCAATCCAATCTTGCTCCTGGTAATTATACTGCCACAGTAACGGATGCTAATGCTTGCCAGAAATCAATACAGATTAATATTCCGGATGCTAATTTTATACTGAGTCCCAAAGTGACTGACATCAGCTGTAGTGGGGCACATAATGGAAGCATACGTTTAAATGCAAGTGGTGGAATTCCACCTGTTACTGTGTTATGGACAGACGATGCAACTGCTGGTAGTGTGCGTAATAATTTAGGCGTAGGTACTTATACAGTAGTGGTGAGTGATGCTTCCCCTTGTCAAATCACCAAATCGTTTACTGTAGTAGAACCTCAGGTTTTAGGTCTCTCTGCAGTAGTTACAAATGCACAAGATTGTGCTGATAAGAACAGTGGTGCAATCAATCTTTCTGTGACTGGAGGTACTGCTCCTTATACTTTTGCTTGGTCCAATGGATCTAGTATAGAAGATATTAACAATTTGCCTCCGGCGAACTATTCGGTGATTGTTACAGACGTGAATGCTTGTCAGAAAACGGCTCAATACTCGGTGATTAGACCTGTTGCTATGAGTATTTCGGTAAGTTCTATTGATGTGTTTAGTATAGATACCAAGAAGGTCGTTAAAATTTTTACAGCCGATGTTTCTGGTGGTGTCCCACCCTATCAATTGAAGTGGAGTGATGGTGCGGTAAGGGGTGCTAATCATGAAATTATGGAGACTTCGGTGAATGGAATAGTGATTGTCGAAGCAACCGATGCAGCAGGTTGTGTTGCGAACTTGTCCATTAATGTAAACATCCCGCTGGTGAAGGAGCCCTATGTTCGTATTGATTATCATATAATTGATTGTGAACAGGCTACTTATCAATTTTCAGGTATCGTAACCGGATCTGGTGCGCAGGATGCTTCTTTTGATTGGGATTTTGGCGATGGTCAACATTCAAGCATTAAAAATACTACGCATTCTTATTCTACTCCAGGTTTGTATCGGGTTCGTTTAACGATGACTAGTCCAATGGGTATCTCAATCTGTGAGGCGAAAGTCCAGGTGGAGGCTCTGCCTGTATTATTGTTGGACAAAGAGGCAGTGCTCTGTGAGGGTAGCACAGTGGTGGTACATGCTTCGGGTGCATACAGTTATCTATGGAGTGATGGGTCTGTAGCAGATAGTATGATTGTAAAACAAAAGGATAATTATACTTTAATTGGCACATCAAAAAGTGGGTGTTCTAAGACTTTAAATTTCAGTTCTAGGTACTTTGACGCTTCTAATTTTAATATCTATACGGATAAGAATGAAATTAATACTGACAGTGTGACCCTTCATTTATGGAGTGATAATCTACCCTATGCCCAGTATTTTTGGGATTTTGGCGATGGTTTAAAGGGTCAGGGGAATGATGCTTTTCATACTTATAATGTAGTTTCTCAGGAATATGTGGATGTGAAATTGCAGGTGATAGGACCAGATGGTTGTATCTCAAATGCCCTAAAACGTATCGCTGTAAAAATAGCATCTCCACCCAATGTATTTACGCCCAATGGTGATGGTGTAAATGATGTTTTTATGGGGAATTGGGATAATTTACCAATTAATAGAGCGGGCAGTAATAGTTCGGGTAGCAATGGTCAACCGAGTGGTAATACGATTAAATCCTTAGACGATTTAGAGATGAAGGTGTATAACCGAAACGGAATATTGATGTACAGCGGTAAAAATGGTTGGGATGGAAATTATAATGGTAAGCCCGTTTCAGAAGATACCTATTTCTATGTGTTGTATTATCCAACTACTACAGGAGTTCGAACAAAAACAGGATTTATTACAGTGGTCAAATAATTTTAAATCAATGAAATGAAGAACGCTGTACTGTTTTTAATGGGGCTTTTGCCTTTGGGCCTAATGGGGCAATCCAATACGCGCATTAATAACTACTGGGCTAATCCCTATTATATTAATCCAGCATACATCAGTGATAATGCCCCAGCAACTTTCTCAACTGTAGCACGTAAGCAGTGGTTTGGAGTTACAGGTGCCCCCTCAACCATTTATGGGACGGCAACACTTTGGTTGGATCAACTGAATACTCAGTTTGGGATGAAGTTTTTTTCGGATAAGATTGGGTTGACTCAAAATACACAATTAGCACTTTCCTATACTTATGCATTAAAGTTAAATCAGCGTTGGAAATTTGATGCCGGGATTGCTCCAAGTTATCAAAACTTGTCATACGACCAGTCTATGGTAGAGCTTGATAGGCCTGAAATTGCGGGATTTTATAATAATTTATTGAATGAAAATTATTATAATTGCGATTTGGGATTTCAATTTACCAGTAAGGAAATAGTGGTGGGTGCATCAAGTCAAAACTTCATGTCGCTCTTTTATGCGGAGAATTTACACCAAATTACTAGCAATTTTTTATATGGTTATTACCAAAGAAAAAATGATGAAATGATAGAGTTGCGTTATGGGATGAGTGCCATTCAGTATCGAGGAGTCGTTCAGATGGAATTTAGCCTACTCTCTTGTTTTAAATACTACCAGGTGCCAGAATTGTTGCAAGTAGGACTGTTTTATCGTACTCCTAGTGAAATGGGGGTGTTGATGGGCTATAATTTAAGTCCGCAATTTCACTTGTGGTACAGCTTTGATTTTAATGTAGGTGGATTAAGTCGTAGTTCTATTGGCACACATGAGCTGATGCTGTCGTATAAATTGAAAAAGCTGTGTAAGAATTGTCGAGAATGGAGAGGAATGTAAATCAATTCATAATCCATTATTGAGCCGTTTTCATTTTCTATATTTATAGCTTTAAAACAAAATCAGTCAATTGTATTTTTACAATTGACTGATTTTGTCTAAATTAATGATTCCATTAGAAATCAAATACTACAAAGGATATTCGTCAAATGCATACAATAGCGTAGATAAATAACGCTCTCCTGTATCAGGCAATAAAGTAACGATCACTTTATCTTTGTTTTCAGGACGCAATGCGATTTGAGTAGCAGCGTAAGTTGCAGCACCTGAAGAGATACCTACCAAAAGTCCTTCTTCTTTAGCCAATTGGCGAGCAGTAAGAATAGCATTGTCATTGCTTACTTGCAAAACTTCGTCTACAACACTAGGGTTATAGTTTTTAGGAATGAATCCAGCACCGATACCTTGAATCTTGTGAGGGCCCGGATTTCCGCCAGAAAGAACCGGAGAGTCAGCAGGTTCAACTGCAATGATTTTAATGTTTGGATTCTTTGCTTTTAAATAAGCACCAACTCCACTGATGGTTCCACCGGTACCCACACCAGCTACAAAGATGTCTATTTTTCCGTCTGTGTCATTCCAAATTTCAGGACCTGTAGTTGTGTTGTGAATGGCAACGTTTGCTGGATTTTCAAATTGCTGTGGAATAAAAGAATTTTTATTTTCTTCGTGCAATTCCAATGCTTTTGCAATAGCACCTTTCATACCTGTAGCCCCTGGAGTTAATACTAAATTTGCTCCCAGTGCTTTTAAAAGATTACGACGTTCTACACTCATGGTTTCAGGCATGGTAAGGGTTAATTTGTAACCTTTGATAGAAGCTACCATGGCAAGACCAATACCTGTATTTCCACTGGTTGGCTCGATGATTTCTACACCTTCTTTTAAAATGCCTTTCGCCTCAGCATCTTCAATCATTGCCAAAGCAATACGTTCTTTTACGCAACCTGCTGGGTTGAAAGATTCTAGTTTTGCAATTACAGTTGCTTGTAAGCTTTTGTTAGCGCTGTAATTTGATAGCTGTAGGAGAGGTGTGTTACCAATAAGTTCGGTAAGGCTTTTTGCAATTTTAGACATGATTATAAGTTTTATGTGTTTGTTGTATTTTTGTTTAATTTTATATTGCAAAGATATATTAATTTTAGACGGCTTGCAATCGCAAAGTTAGGGTATTTTTACATACCTTGTTTATGGTATGAGTACTTACTGCTTTGTTTTCAGAATTTTAAATAGTTAAGTTTTGTATGTTAAATATAAAGGAGTATAAGTAGGCTTGAATGTGTTAAAAACGTCATCATTCCTTAATAAGAATGTTGTAAAATATAGGCATCTTTGTAGTAAATAAAATTAATCCTATGTATTGGTACGAAGATGAAATAAAGCAATTAGAGGCTAAAGCTATTTATCCAAAAGCTAAAAAAAAACGTGTGCTTTTTTATGGAAGTTCTTCCATCAGAATGTGGAACAGTTTGGCAATAGACTTTCCTGAATTTAATGTTGTAAATCAGGGTTTTGGTGGTTCGACATTGGCTGCTTGTTGTTGGTTTTTTCCAAGGGTCATTCCAGTATGGCAACCCGATATTATCGTATTGTATGCTGGTGATAATGATTTAGGGGATAATCGACATCCTGAAGAGGTTTTTTTGAACTTTAAAAACATGATGACACTTATTACAGAAAGTTTTTCGAATATACCGGTGGCATTTATTTCTGTAAAGCAATCTAGAGCAAGTTCTTATTTGTATGGATCTATAGAATGGACCAATGGGATTATTCGGGATGAAATACAGCGTAATTATCCAAATTGCACTTTTGTTGATATTGTTGAACCCATGAAAAAGAATGGACTGATTGATCAGGCATTATTTGAGCCCGATGGTTTGCATTTAAGTTTAAAGGGTTATTCTGTGTGGAAGGAAGCGCTTGAAAATCAGTTTTTGAATGCTTTTGTTGAGAAGAAATAGTAATCAATGCAAATTTTTTTTTGAGTTGAATGAATCGAGAATATCACAAATGGTATAGTCCACATCTAAGAAGGGATATGGAACTGTTGGTTTTTGGACATGCTGGTGCGAGAGTTCTGCTTTTTCCAACACGTACTGCAAGGTTTTATGACTACGAAAACTGGGGCGTAATTGAGTCATTGCGGCATCATATTGAGCAAGGATGGATACAGGTCTTTACGCTAGATAGTATTGATGAAGAGAGTTTCTACTGCTTTTGGGCTCATCCCAAAGGACGTATTGCTCGTCATATTGAATTTGAGGACTATGTATTAAATGAGGTGATCCCATTTACCGCTACAAAAAATTCTAATTCCTTTCTGATGTCAGTCGGTTGCAGTATGGGAGCTTTTCATGCTGTGAACATAGCTTTTAGACATCCGCATTT
>CANFFA010000212.1 GCA_947445425.1 Paludibacteraceae bacterium | reverse complement strand
AAGTACCGGTGGTAGTTGTTTCGCAATGCTGGCCGTTGAAAGGCTGTAAGGGTTCAATGATCATAGTGATTAGTGTAATTAAATAGTATCTTGCTATAAATAAGCGGCAAAACAAAGTAGATGATTAAATTCTCAAAAATTGTATTAACTTTTTCCTAAAGTAATCAGAAGACTTTGGACATACAATATCCTAAGTAATTAAACGTTACAATTGTTGAGCTTATGATTATTATACTCACACTAACTATTTTATAATCCAACAACGTAAAAACAAAACAGTTCAAACCAAGGTAATTTTCTATATTCATGAGTTTATAGACAAAAAAGTATCAATATCATTAAACTTATAATATCTTTGCACTATGTATCGAACAATTATCACATTTGGAGGATATTTCGAAGAATTCATTGATAAATTGTCAGTTAAAGAACAGCAAAAAATTGACTATTTGCTAACTTTACTTAGAACACAAGACCGTTTACCAGTAAAGTTTATTAAATTGATTCGTGAAGGTGTTTATGAATTGAGAATTGAATACAATTCAAATACTTACCGAATTTTCTTCGTTTTTGATGAAGATAAAATTGTAGTGTTATTTAATGGATTTCAGAAAAAAACTCAGAAGACACCAAGCAGTGAAATTGAAAAAGCAATCAAAATAAAAAATGAGTATTATGAATACAAAGGACAACAAAATAAAAAACTATAGCGATGTACTTGACAAGAAATATGGCTTAGATGGCACAGTTGAACGAGTGGAGTTTGAGCAAAATGCTTATGATTTCTACTCAGGTTTGATTTTACATGAAGCCAGAAAAGAAGCAAAAATAACCCAATCGGAATTAGCCCAACGTACCGGTACTACCAAATCATATATCTCACGCATCGAAAATGGAGCCATTTCACCCAGTGTTGGTGCTTTCTATAGATTAATTGCTGCTTTGGGCATGCGAATTGAAAT
This sequence comes from Paludibacteraceae bacterium, assembly GCA_947445425.1. Taxonomy (GTDB): domain Bacteria; phylum Bacteroidota; class Bacteroidia; order Bacteroidales; family Paludibacteraceae; genus Paludibacter. The sequence goes on along the minus strand of CANFFA010000212.1, from coordinate 4,243 downwards.
TGTAAAGCCAATAGGTTAAGAGCAATGCCAAAACACTGTACTATATAAAATGTAATTGACTCGATTTGAGGCAATTTTAAGGATTGTAAAAGAGCCATTTCCAATAACGGAAACGGCTCTTTTTATAAAAATGACAATAGTGAATATTACTCAACGATTTTCTTCATGGCAGTCATCGCTGCACGTAATTCAGCACCACAGATCTCTACAGAGTGGTTGCGAATTTCGGCATTGATTTTTACCAATTCGAAATTGTCAACGCTACCGTTTTTACCTGTGTTGAAGTTTTTACCGATGATGTTGGTATCTACTTTCTTCATGAAGTCAGCCAATAATGGTTTACATGCATGATCAAAAAGATAACAACCATATTCAGCAGTATCTGAAATAACGCGGTTCATTTCGAATAATTTCTTGCGGGCAATGGTGTTTGCGATAAGTGGTGTTTCGTGTAATGATTCGTAATAAGCCGATTCGTTTTTGATACCAGAGCAAGTCATTGATTCGTAAGCCAATTCAACGCCTGATTTTACAAAAGCAACCATCAACGTAGCATTGTCAAAATACTCTTGTTCTGAGATTTCAACATCACCAGCAGCTGTTTTTTCGAATTCAGTTTCACCGGTAGCAGCACGCCAAGCCAAAAGGTTTTTGTCGCCAGCAGCCCAGTCTTCCATCATGATGCGAGAAAATTCACCAGACAAAATATCATCCATGTGTTTGATAAACAAAGGACGCATGATCTCTTTCAACTCTTCAGATAATTTGAAAGCTTCAATTTTAGCAGGATTAGAAAGACGATCCATCATATGGGTAATACCACCGATTTTCAAGGCTTCCGTAATTACTTCCCAACCGTATTGAACTAATTTAGAAGCATATGCTTTGTCGATACCTTTTTCAACCATTTTGTTGAAGCTCAAGATAGAGCCTGTTTGCAATAAACCACAAAGAATGGTTTGCTCGCCCATCAAATCCGATTTCACTTCAGCAACAAATGAAGATAACAATACTCCAGCTTTATCACCACCTGTACCTACACAATAAGCTTTAGCGATTTCAAGACCGTCACCGTTTGGATCGTTGTCAGCATGAATAGCAATCAAAGTAGGAACACCAAAACCACGAAGGTATTCAGCACGTACTTCAGAAGCTGGAGATTTTGGAGCAATCATCACCACAGTAAGGTCTTTGCGAATTTGAGTACCTTCTTCTACGATGTTAAAACCGTGAGAGTAAGATAAACAAGCACCTTTTTTCATCAAAGGAACAACGCTATTTACTACTGAAGTATGTTGTTTATCTGGAGCTAAATTTGAAACTAAATCGGCAGTAGGAATCAACTCTTCGAAAGTACCCACTTTAAAACCATTTTCAGTTGCATTCACAAAAGAGGCTCTTTTAGCATCGATTGCTTCTTGACGCAATGCGTAAGAAACATCTAAACCGCTATCGCGCATGTTTTGACCTTGTGCCAAACCTTGTGCACCACAACCAATGATGACGATTTTTTTACCAATCAATTTTTTAACACCATCAGCGAACTCGCTGTTTTGCATGAAGTCACATTTTCCAAGTTCTTGAACTTTCAAACGATGAGGAAGTGAATTAAAATAATTTGCCATTTCTTTTTGTTGTTTTTATAATTGGATTTTATATGTTTTTTTATCAAGAAAACTGATACAGAACAATATTTTATAAAAAACATTGTCCGCTTATAGATTCAAAGAACTACTCAGCTTGTCCGTATTTTGCTTGAATGTTATCAAGCAAATCGGTAAGCGTTTCTACTTTTGAGCGAGTGATCGCTATTCTACCCGAACGGATAAATTGCAAAACACCTACTGTTTCACTTAACTCTTCGAAAAGTTGTTGTGTCTCTTCATAATGTCCGGTTTTTTCAAACACCACAAAGGTTGAGTTCATTTCCAAAATATGGATTTGATGTTGACGAATCAAAAGCTCTATTGAACCCATTTCCAGCAGTTTGTCAGTTGCAACTTTGTAAAGGGCAATTTCTTGAGAAACTAAACCTTCGTCCGTATTGAAATATGCTTTTAGAATATCAACCCTTTTGTCAATTTGCTGCACTACTTTTTCCACTACATCAAGCGTAGTCAAAATCGTAACCGTGAACTTATGGATCCCTTTTAAGGCTGATGGAGAGACTGAAAGCGTTTCAATATTAATACCCCTACGTGTAAAAATTATAGTAATCTGACCCAGTAAACCTACTGTATTTTCAGAAAAGATGGTGATGGTATATAAAGTTTTTTCCATTATCATATTTTTTTTAATTCAACATTCATAATTCACAATGAAAGAATCAACTTTTAATTATGAATTATAAATTATGAATTATGAATTAATTAAACTCCCAACATAATATCCGTTACAGCAGCTCCAGTAGGAATCATTGGAAATACCATTCCTTTTTTCTCTACATTTACTACCAATAAATAGGGTTTGTCGTCCTTTAGCATATCAGCAATAGCAGCATCAAGCTCTTCGCGTTTATGAACTTCAGTTCCATCAATACGATAAGCTTTGGCAATAGCAATAAAATCAGGGTTTTGCATTTCTGTAAAAGAGTAACGCTCTTCAAAAAACATCTCCTGCCATTGACGCACCATACCAAGGAAATGATTGTTTAGAATAATCATTTTTACCCCAATTTGTTCTTGCATAATGGTTCCCAATTCTTGTATAGTCATTTGAAAACCACCATCGCCACAAAATAGGCAAACCGTCCGTTCAGGAGCACCCATTTTAGCACCCATTGCAGCAGGAATACCAAATCCCATGGTACCTAAACCACCGGAAGTTACCATACTTCGCGTTTGAGTAAAATTAAAATAGCGAGCCGCAATCATTTGATTCTGACCTACATCTGTCACCAACACCGCTTTATTTTGGGTTGCCTCAGACACTTTATGCACCACTTCACCCATGGTGATTTCACCAGTGCTAGGGAAAACTTCTTTTTGAATTACGACTTCATGTTCACGAACTTCGTGTTCTTTAAAAGTATCAATCCATTCTGTATGTTTAGTGGCTACTATACATTCAGTTAAAGCAGGTAAAGTTAATTTAGCAGTACCCAAAACTGGTGCATCAACCTTTACGTTTTTACCTATTTCAGAAAAGTCGATATCTAAATGTACAATCTTAGCTTGCTTTGCATATCTGCTTAAATCACCCGTTACCCTGTCATCAAAACGCATTCCAATTGCAATCAAAACATCACATTCATTGGTTTTAAGATTTGGAGCTAAGTTCCCATGCATTCCTAGAAAACCTTTATTCAATTCAAACTCTGTTGGCATAGCCGAAGCACCCAACAAAGTCCAGGCAGCAGGAATATCTGCTTTTTGTAAGAAAGCTTTTAATTCTTCTTCAGCTTCAGCCAATACTACTCCTTGACCTACCAGCGCAAAAGGTTTTTTTGCCTGATTAATCATGTTCGCAGCAAAAGTAATTTGATTCTGGTCAATCTCTTGATTTGGAATGTAGCTGCGAATAAATGTACAAGGTTTATAATTGTATTCAATGCTTTCAAGTTGTGCGTTTTTAGCAATATCTAAAACCACTGGTCCCGGACGACCACTACGGGCAATATAAAAAGCACGCGCCACTGCCCAAGCAATGTCTTCACCTTTGCGAATTTGGTACGACCATTTGGTAATGGGTTGGGTAATACCTACTACATCAATCTCTTGAAAAGCATCAGTTCCCAATAAATGAGCACCCACTTGTCCTGTAATTACTACTAAAGGTGTACTATCTATCATAGCATCTCCAATCGCTGTTACAACGTTTGTTGCTCCAGGGCCAGAAGTTACCAAACAAACACCCACCTTTCCAGATACACGGGCATAACCTTGAGCAGCATGAGATGCTCCTTGCTCGTGGCGAGTAAGAATGTGATTCATTTGCCCATCAAAATCATATAAAGCGTCAAAAACGGGCATGATCGCACCACCCGGATAGCCAAAGATTGTATCAACGCCTTCGGTCAACATTGAACGAATTAGCGCTACTGCTCCTGTTATTTTTGTTTCCATACTTTCTAGTAAACAAGTTAATTTTAAATTCATAATTCTTAATGCATAATTCATAATTAAATAATGCATTATAGAATTTGCATTATGCATTATGAATTATGAATTAAAAATTAATCTATCATTCTCACGGCACCCTTATCAGCAGAGCTCACCAAACTGGCATAGGCTCTCAAGGCTTT
>CANFFA010000211.1 GCA_947445425.1 Paludibacteraceae bacterium | reverse complement strand
CAGTCAGAAATTGATGTTTGCTCTAGTGGTTTAGAGATTGCTAGACCAGCACAATTGACGATAATATCTACTCCTCCAAATGCCAATGAAGTAGCCTTATATGCCTGATCCATTAGGTCGGGTTTAGTTACGTCCAAAATAACGTCAGCCACTACATCTTTTCCGAACAATTGGACAAATTCATCTTTTGCAGCTTGTAACCACTCTGGATTCAAGTCTGTTAGCATAATACAAGCACCTTCTTCTACCAATTTCTTAGCAATTGCTTTTCCGATACCACCACCAGAACCAGTTACCAAAGCAACTTTACGAGAAAGTGGTTTTTCTTTTGGCATACGTTGTAGTTTTGCCTCTTCAAGCAACCAGTATTCGATATCAAATGCTTCTTGTTCTGGTAAACCTTGATAAGTAGAAACTGCCTCAGCACCTTTCATTACATTGATAGCATTGATATAGAATTCACCTGATACACGAGCAGTTGCACGATCTTTGGCAAAGTTAAACATTCCAACACCAGGATACAGAATCACAACAGGATTAGTATCACGAACAGCTGGACTGTGGGCACGTTTGCAACGATTATAGTAACCATTGTACATTTCACGGTAAGCCACAAACTGTGCTTCCAATTTCGCTTGTACTTCTGGGCTGTTCAAGTCAGCTTTAGGATCAATTTCTAATACTAAAGGACAGATTTTTGTACGTAAAAAGTGATCTGGACAACTCGTACCAATGGCTGCCAAACGTTGTAAGTCTGCACTACCCACAAATTCCAATACGCGAGCATCATCAGTAAAGTTACCTACCATTGGTTTGTAAGAAGAAGCCAATCCTCTCAACAAAGGTAGAATTTGAGCTGCTTGATCTTTACGATCTTCTTCAGAAATTGCTGCTACCTTAGCACCACCAAATACTGGTTTAGTTTTGCCATAACGTGCTTCTAAATACTCAGAAGCCTCTTCGATACAGTTCAATGAATTTACATAACAATCATAAGAAGTATCACCCCAAGTAAACAGACCGTGACCACCCAAGATCAAGCCTTTGATGTTTGGATTTTTCTTTACAGCTGCTTCCAATTGTAAACCTAAATCAAAACCAGGACGTTGCCAAGGAATCCATGCAAAAGAATCACCCCAGATTTCATTCATAATTTTTTCGCCATCTGCAGCTGCTGCAATTGCAATTAAGGCGTCAGGGTGCAAGTGGTCAACGTGTTTGAAAGGCAAAAGTCCGTGTAATGGAGTGTCAATAGAAGGCGCTGCAGATTTTAAATCAGCTAAACAGTAATTGAATAGGTCCACCATTTCGTCTTCGAATTCAAGACCACGGTATACATTTTTTAAGTTGTGGAGTTTCTCAACATATAGTGAAGCGCAACCAGCTTTCTTCAAAGTACCGATGTCACCACCTGAACCTTTTACCCACATCACTTCAGCCATTTTTCCAGTCAATGGATCTTTTTGATCTAGTTTGCAAGAGGTATTTCCACCGGCAAAATTGGTAAGTCTTAAGTCTGATCCTAAAAGGTTTGAACGGTAGATAAATAGGTCTACTTCATTTCCTTCCATTGCTGCTGCTTTGGACTCTTCCCATGCGTAAGTTACGAACTTGTAATCGCTTTTCTTTTGAAATTTCATATTGAATCTTGGTTTTGGTTTTATTTTTAATCTATTGAATTAATTAATTTCTGTACTTATTACAAATTTAGAATACTTCATATGATTTAACCCTTAAAATTTGATAATAGTACAGTGTTTTTTGATAATTAAGTAATGTGATTGATATAATGTCATATTATTTTGTTCGCTCAAAAAATATTTTTCTAACGCAAAGATGCAAAGGTGATAAGACGCTAAGAAATTTAAATGCTGTATATCTGAACTTTGCGACTTCAAAACTTAGCGTTCTTGGCGTTCTTGGCGTTCAAAAATATCAAAATGACTTATTGGAGTAGACCAAATTAAACGACATTATATTGTTCTAATTACTTCTATGTTACGTTAAATTATTTCGCCATCTGTCTGCGGTAATTCTCTACTTCCCAATTGTCAATAAAGTCAATTTGTTCAGCAGTCATGGATTGTGGCCCACCGAAATTCTCAGACAAAAAGCTTATTTTAAGAATATTAGTATACACTTCTAACATATTTAGAATTGTTTTAATACTATCCTCTACTGCTATGATACCTACACCTTGTACCGCAATTATTTTAGGTAGATATCCGTTGATCTCCAAATAATTTGCAACAGAGCTTTTGGCAACTTGAATCAAGTCTAATGGCTCTTTTTGCTCAGGAATAAAGAGATAATGTGCCTTACAATAGACAATATCATCTGGCGTAAAGGCTGTTTTCACTTTATCAAAAGTACTAGCATCTTTCACAAAATGATGAATCAAATTGCTTGAAATCCCCTTTGCTAAAAAGTTGGTGAAACCAGGATGAAGCGTTTGAATTTGATCTAACAAGGGTGATTCAAACCGCAAAGCATCATCCGAAGGCAGCGCTTTTTCTATGCAGGCATTGATATTTTGAAGTATGTGCTCATACAACTCATTAATCTCTGTCACAGAATCTGCAGCAACAAATACACCATGATTTTCAAGGAATATAATCTGAGGTGACTTCCCAAATTTGTCAGTATAGAGCTTTATTTCAGTTGCAACTTTTTTAAACAATACATATCCAGGATCGGTATAAGGGATGAAAAGTGCGTCATCTCCAAACAATTCCTTAGAAGCAGCGGCTGCATTTTTTGAACACATCAGCGCATTCACGTTGGTGGGATGCGTGTGTACCACAAATGGATAGTCGATTACCTCATGCATGGAGGTTTCCACTGAAGGGCGATTCCCATTGGTAGAAACAATTGCATTTGCCAAATCTTGTTTCACCTCTGCTTCACGTTCTGCTGATTGCTGGCTGTAGTTTTTAGTAGAGATCGGTTTTAATTTAGCACGAGAGAGGGAAACAAATCCGTTTTCATCTATCGTTTCAAGCGAGCTTCCACTGGCTTTGACCCAAATAAATTCTTCGTTTTTGTAAGATGTATTTCCGCCTCCGGCAATGACAAAGCTTTTATTTTTGCCATAGTCTCTTGAAACATCTATCAGTTCTTTAATTTTTTCGTCCATTTCAATTGAAATTATTTGTAAAGTGGTCCGTAAGTCTGGCAAGCTCTATAATCAGATCCTTCTTTGTCCATTCCAAAGGCTGACCATGCACTAGGACGGAAGAGTTTTTCTTCGTCAACATTGTGCATACAAACAGGAATACGTAACATAGAAGCAAGTGTAATCAGGTCAGAACCAATATGTCCGTAGCTAAATGCGCAGTGATTTGCTCCCCAATTGTTCATTACAGTATAAACATCTGTAAAATTTCCTTCACCGGTAATTCTTGGAGCAAACCATGTAGTTGGCCAAGTTTTGCTGGTGCGTTCATCTAGTACTTTATGTACATCAGCAGGTAAATCTACGGTCCATCCTTCAGCAATTTGAAGTACAGGTCCCAAGCCTTTTACCAAATTTAATCTCGCCATAGTTACTGGCATTCCCCCTTTGGTAAGGAAGTTTGAAGAGAAACCACCACCACGGAAATACTCACCCTCAGCTGGGTACCAAGTGGTAGCATCCAATGTTTTTTGCACCTCTTCTTCTGTAATTTCCCAGAAAGGTTTCATGGCTGGTTTACCATCAATCGATTGTTGTCCAGTACCATCTAAAGAAGCAGAACCTGAGTTAATCAAGTGTATCAATCCTTCTGAAGCACGACCTTCTAACTTATGTCCTGTAACACGCTCTACAGCTTCTGGACTCCAATAAGTACGTACATCGGCAAAAACCTGTGCTGTATTCGTTAATAATTTTCCAAACAACATGGTCACTGCGTTCAGTGCATCATTTTCAGTCGCAATTACAAATACCTCTCTGATACCGTTCCAATCGAATGAAGTATTTAAAATCGCCTCCATGAAATCACCGTTCGGCATAAAGTCAGTCCATTGACGTTGTCCTTGAAATCCAGAAGCAATGGCATTATGTCCCAGAGCTTCTTCGCCGAATCCCAATTCACGTAATTTAGGATTGCCAATCATTAAGTCACGAATAATCAAGGTCATCTTTACCACATATTCCCACTCTTGATTCAATACTTCACGTGATTTAACAGCGTGTTCTGGATTGGTATTTGGACCTTCATTTACTTTACAGTTTTTCACTGTCCAGTCCAATGCTTTCTTATATTCTTCTGGATCATAGATACCCAATTGAACTCGGCGAATAATTTCACTCATGTCCACATATTCATTGCGCATTCCCAGATAGTTTTGGAAAAAGTCTCCATCTACAATTGAACCAGCAATTCCCATAGAAACTGATCCGACAGAAAGATAAGATTTACCTTTTAAGCTGGCCACAGCAATACCACTTTTTACAAAGCTGATAATTTTAGCCTGAACATCATTTGGAATAGTAGTATCAGTACTATCTTGTACTTCACGACCGTAAATACCGAATGCCGGTAAACCTTTTTGTGTATGACCTGCCAAAGCTGCTGCCAAGTAAACAGCTCCTGGGCGTTCTGTTCCGTTGAATCCCCAGATAGCTTTTGGAATTTGAGAATCATAATCAATGGTTTCACTACCATAGCACCAACATGGCGTAACGGTGATGGTAGCACCAACTCCTGCCAATCTAAATTTCTCAGCACAAGCAGCCGCCTCGTCTACACGTCCGATAGTCGTATCAGCAATTACACATTCAACAGCAGTCCCGTCAGCATATTTCAGCGTAGAACTGATGAAATTGGCTAGGTTTTTAGCCATATTCATGGTTTGCACTTCCAAAGATTCGCGCACACCGCCTTGGCGAGCATCAATGGTTGGACGAATACCAATTTTTGGATTATCACCCTGTAACCTTCCGGTTTTTATTTTACGTTGCTGGCTATCGCCTTGAGAAGCTGGAGCTGATGATGAGCTTGCATTCATAATTAAGTCTGTTTTTATTCCTCTTTCATTTTACTGTTTGGAGGATTGGTTTATTATTAATTTTATTCTTTTGAGCCATGCACCAACCGTGCTGAACTGTACTGAAGTCTATTTCAAAAAAAAGAACGAATTAGTTTTTGTTCTTCTTTTATAAATTATAGGGATCCTCTCAGGATCAATGCTGTCGGTAAATATTCTTGTATAGCTACTTTATTCTTAATAAATT
>CANFFA010000210.1 GCA_947445425.1 Paludibacteraceae bacterium | reverse complement strand
TGGAGTTTGAAAACAATGCGGTTTTAAATCCGGCAGTTTATAGAGAAGGTGATTATGTTCATATTTTCTACAGAGCTGTTGAAAATGGTAATTATTCAACCATTGGGTATTGTAAACTGGATGGACCATTAACGGTCATCGAAAGATGGGCTAGACCCATTATCAATCGCGAATTGGATTTTGAATCGCATGGAGTAGAGGATCCTCGAATTGTCAAAATCGAAGATACCTATTACCTCAGCTATTGCGGTTACGACGGAGTAAATGCACGGGGTGCCTTGGCCACTTCGAAAGATTTACTGCATTTTAAAAAAGAAGGAATCATTGTTCCCCCCATCACTTATGCCAAATTTGTAACCTATGTTGAGGCAGAAGGTAAAATTGATGAGAACTACTACCTTAATAAAAATTTCTATTATAGAGAATCTGATCCTGAAAAGAAAATTTTATTGTGGGACAAAAATGTTATTTTTTTTCCACGAAAAATAAAAGGGAATTTTGTTTTTATGCATCGTATTCGACCAGGTGTTCAGCTTGTTTCGGTAAAAAGTCTTGATGATCTTACTCCAAAATTTTGGGATCATTATTTCACCCATTTTCACGATCATATTATCCTTGATCCACTTTACGAGCATGAGTCTAGTTATATCGGTGGAGGATGCCCACCCATTGAAACAGAATTTGGCTGGCTATTTATATATCATGGTGTGGAAGAGACCGAAAAAGGGATAGTCTATTCTGCCTGTGCAGCTGCTTTACTGGATTTGGAAAATCCACAAAAAAAGATTGCCCGTTTACCGCATGTACTTTTCACTCCTGAATTTGAATGGGAGCAAATAGGTGAAGTCAATAATGTTGTTTTTCCTACAGGAACTGCCCTGTTTGGGGATAAGTTATACATCTATTATGGTGCAGCTGACTCTTGTATTGCCTGTGTATCATTAAGTCTAACTGCTTTAATAGCCGAATTATTAACACATAGAATTGAATAGAATGAAAAATGAATCTGCAAACAGACAATATGATGAGCTTACGCTTCATCAACAAACTTTTCATAATTTGCAAAATACTATTTATCCACGTACTGCGGTAAGAAGAGCATCACTTTCTAATCCAAAAGCCCAATTAAATAAGTTACCTGAAGTTTTAGTATTGAGTTCTTATCCTCCTAGAGAATGTGGAATTGCCACCTATACGCAAGACTTAATAAGAGAATTGAACAATAAATTCAGTAATTCTTTTACATTTAAAATTTGTGCAATGGAGACGGATGGGGTGAATTTTAATTACCCTGATGACGTTAAATATAGGCTTAATACTTCACATACTGCAAGTTATCAAAAACTCGCAAAAATGATTAACCGTGATAATGAAATTGAAATTGTATTAATACAGCATGAGTTTGGATTTTTTAATCATCAAGAGCAGGCCTTTCTTCAATTTATCTATGAACTGACAAAACCGATAGCAATCGTTTTTCACACTGTATTACCGCAACCAGACGAGTGGCTAAAATTAAAAATTAAAAACATTGCATCACTTTGTCAATCTATCGTAGTCATGACAAATACTTCCTACGAAATACTAATTAATGACTACGGTATTTCAAAGCGAAAATTGACAATTATAGCACATGGTACACATTTAATTAAAAATGACCTTAGTAAAAAGAGTCTGAAGGAGAAATATGGATTGAGTAATCGAAGGGTACTCTCTACATTTGGCTTACTCAGTTCAGGGAAGAGTATTGAAACCTCGCTTCATGCCTTACCTGAGATTATCAAAAATAACCCTGACGTGGTATTTTTAATTATTGGGAAAACACATCCTGAGGTAGTGAAAAATGATGGGGAAAAATATAGAGAAGGCTTGGAGCAGTTGGTGAAGGAAAATAATCTGCAAAACAATGTTGTCTTTATTAATCAATATCTTAATTTATCTGACCTGTTGGAGTATCTCCAAATGACGGATATTTACCTTTTCACCAGCAATGATCCAAATCAGGCGGTGAGTGGCACTTTTGTATATGCCATGAGCTGTGGCTGTCCGATTATTTCCACCCCCATTCCCCATGCAAAGGAAGTTTTGACGGATGGAATAGGAATGTTTTTTGATTTCCAAAATGCAGAGCAGTTGGCTAAAAATGCTCTGCACTTACTTGAAAATGAGGAATTACGTGCAAATACTACTACCAATGTTCTTCAAAAAATCACCTCTACAGCCTGGGAAAATACAGCCATTGCCCATGTTAATTTATTTCACAACATGTCTAATCGAGGAGTCAATATAAGCTATAATCTCCCGAGCATTAAATTGGATCACATTAAATTAATGACTACCAATATTGGTATTATACAGTTTTCAATAATTAATCAGCCCGACATTAGAACTGGCTATACTTTAGATGATAACGCAAGAGCCTTGGTCGCTATCTGTATGCATTTTGAGCAGTCAAAAGATGAACAGTGCATTCCTTTTATCCTTACCTATCTTAATTTTATTAAATCTTGTCAACAAAGACAAGGTGAATTTTTGAATTATGTTGATAGTGACAATCAATTTACGGATCAAAACCAAACTGTAAACCTTGATGATTCCAATGGACGTGCCATCTGGGCTTTGGGATTTGTTATTTCACTTACTGGATTACTACCAGACGAGATTGTATTATCAGCTGAAATTGTTCTGAAAAGAGCTTTGGTTAATTTCGGAAAAGTACACTCTACAAGAGCTATGGCATTTGCCATAAAAGGATTGTACTATTCTAGAAATGGAAAAAGATTTGGTAATAATACTGAATTAGTGATTATTCTTGCGAATAGAATAGTCCAAATGTACAAACACGAATCGAATCAAAAATGGGAGTGGTTTGAAGGCTATTTGACTTATGCAAATAGTGTTTTACCAGAATCCCTTCTGTATGCATGGCTGATGACGGGCGATCAACAATATAAAGATATTGCCAAATCATCTTTGAATTTTCTGTTGTCATTGACCTTTAATGAGCATGGAATTGCAGTAATTTCAAATAGAAGTTGGATGAAAAGAGGGGAACAGACTTCTCAATTTGGAGAACAACCGATTGATGCAGCCTATACGATTATGACTTTAGGATTATTCTATGACGTCTATTTGGATGAAAATTACCGTATGAAGATGGAAACTGCATTCAACTGGTTTTTAGGTAACAATCGTTTACATCAGATTGTATATAACCCTTGTACTGGAGGTTGTTACGATGGGATGGAAGAAACACATGTCAATTTGAATCAAGGAGCAGAATCTACTATAAGTTACCTGATGGCAAGATTAACATTAGAAAGATTTAAAAATGGATGAAAAACATTCTAAATTAGTAGCAATCATAGTGGCACATCCTGATGATGAAACACTGTGGGCGGGTGGAACTATACTTGGGCATCCAGAATGGGATTGTTTTGTACTCTGTCTTTGTAGAGCCGATGATCTTGATAGGTCTTTTAAATTCAATCAAACATTAAAAATCTTAAAGGCTAAAGGGATTATGGGGACCATTAATGATGATCCTGATCTGAAGCCTTTAGATGAGAGGGAATTAGAAAAGACGATTCTAGAACTGCTTCCTAAAAAGCACTATGACCTAATTATTACTCATAGTGAAAATGGGGAATATACAAGGCATATACGGCATGAAGAAACCAGTCGTGCAGTATTGAAGCTTTGGCAAAATAAAAAAATATCTGCAGACGAACTTTGGACCTTTGCTTACGAAGATGGCGAAAATGCTTACTTCCCAAAAGCCATTGTCGATGCACATCTTTACCAAATACTCACGGAAGAAATTTGGCTTCAAAAATTCAAAATTATGACTGAAGTATATGGTTTTGACAAGAATAGCTGGGAAACTGAAACTACACCATTAGCAGAGGCATTTTGGCATTTTAAGAATAATCAATAACCGTGTAGCTTGGACAAATTATCGAAGGGGGATGAGTTTATGAAGCACAATCATTCCTTTTACAAGTCAATCTTTGGCATATTAATTCATTAGCACATTATTTAGCATGAAAGTACTAGTATTATATGACTATCCACCATCTCCAGGAGGATTAGCCACACAGGGTGACCTGCTTTATAAAGGTCTTTTAGAATTAGGAGTGGATGCACATGCGGTTCATTTTGAGTCGGCACAGGAAAAGGAATGGTATTATCGGTGGTTTAATCCTGATGTTGTAGTAGGAATAGGCTATTGGGGACATACTCCACAATTGATACTTCATCCGCAACGCTATGGAGTTCAGGCTGTTCCTTGGTTGGTTTCAGATGGATACATTGCAAACTATCAAGAAGTATTAAACGAACTTCCGCTTATACTCGTAACCTCAAATTGGGTGAAGGAGATGTATATCCGTGATGGAATTGACGGAAGTCGAATTGAAGTTTTACCGGTAGGTTGCAATACTGATACTTTTGTCCCATTTACGAAGGATGATCCTAAAATACTTGCTGTTCGGGAATCCTTGGGAATTTCGCCAGATCAAATTATGATCCTTACAGTAGGAGGTGATGCTGCCTCAAAAGGTGCACAAGAGGTGATGCAAGCACTTGCCATTATTGATACCAAGGCTCCTGATTGGAAATATGTTTGTAAAGTTTGGCCGCAACCGCGTACGAAAATGCAGAACCTTGCCGATTTGGAATTGGCAACTCGTTTGGGAATAGAAAAGAATGTTACCTATGCCACCAATACCATTTCAAGAAATTTCATGCCCTACCTGATTGGTGCTTGTGATATATATGCTGCTCCCTCTCGACTTGAAGGCTTTGGAATGCCGCAAGTAGAAGCGGGAGCCTGTGGAAAACCTGTCATCAGTATTAAAGCAATGGGAATGTTAGATACGCTTATTGATGGTAAAACTGCATTATTAGCCAGTGTAGCAAAAAAAATAGAGGTGAACGAAGTGATTATTGGGAGTGAAGCTGGATTTGAACCGAATCATAAAGTTGTTTTTGATACCCCACGAATCGTTGATTATCGTGCCAATGTGCAAGACATCTCTAAGCACTTAATGACACTGATGACGAACGAAAAACTGAGAGATGAGATGGGAAATGCAGGCAGACAAAGAGTTGTTGAAAATTTCGACTATCGAGTAGTTGCTAAAAAATTTGTACAAATAATGAGGGATAAGCTAGGGATTGTTTGATTTGGATATTTAAACCAAGTATTCATTTGCTCTATTTTTCAATC
>CANFFA010000209.1 GCA_947445425.1 Paludibacteraceae bacterium | reverse complement strand
GGACCAGAAGCTGAAAATGTGATTGCCAAATCATTTCGAGTATTGATAGTGGTCAATATTACCTGGTTTGCATCTAGATTGGTAAATGCACTTATAGAAGAGTATTTGGTTCCAGAGGCAGCCGATCAGAATGATCATCTGCATTTGGATAGTCATTTGCTTTCAATTATTCGACGTACTGCTTTAGCTGTAATTTGGTCCATAGGGGTTGTAATGGCCCTAAATAATGTGGGAGTAGATGTTGCAACACTCATTGCAGGTCTTGGTATTGGAGGTTTGGCCTTTGCATTGGCAGCGCAAGATACCATCAAGAATATATTTGGAGGCTTTACTATTTTTACCGACAGACCTTTTCGTATTGGTGATCGAATTAAAGTCGCTGGTTTTGATGGATTTGTAGAGGATATTGGTATCCGAAGTACTCGCATTAGAACTTTGGAGAAGCGTTCTGTGTCCATTCCCAATTATAAAATTGTGGATGCTGCCATTGAAAATATTTCATGCGAAACTAAACACCGTATATTGACCAAGTTAAGTCTCAATTACAATACTTCCCCTGAAAAGATGAATGAAGCATTAACTATATTAATAGGGATTCCTGGCGTGGTGAAAGAGGTAGATCCAAAGGATTTACAAGCTGTTTTTTCAGAATTTTCAGAATATTCGCTTGTAATAACTTTTATTTATTATCTTGATAAACAGGCTAATGTGATGGAGATTCCGTCACACGTTAATTTTGAAATTTTACGCGCTTTCAATGATTCAGGTATTGATTTCGCTTTCCCAACGCACACTATTTTGATGGAGGGAGCTAGTTCGTAATCGTTTTAGACTAAAAAGAGATTAGCCTAAAGAACAAAGAGCAAAGACTGATAATTCTCAATCTTTGCTCTTTGTTCTTTAGGCTAATCTCTGTTAATTAAACATCAATAGAGGTTATTTCTACCAATAAATCATCTTTCATTACAGTTTGTCCTTGTACAATATGAATTTTTTGAATCACTCCATTGCAGGTAGCAGTAATTTCGTTTTGCATTTTCATGGCTTCCAAACTAAGTATCGGCTCACCAACATTAACTAAATCACCTTCTGAAAGGAAGATATCCACGATTTTACCTGGCATTGGAGACAGAATATCATTCTCATTCAGTTGTTTACCATCTTTGTTAATCATTCCGTGACGAATGTATGAGAAGATAGACTCTAAACTAAATTTATACTCTACACCATTTACTTTGATAATGGTTTTGTTTTGATCGCGCGACACCAATTCGCAATTGTAGCGTTTGTCATTCCAATCAAAGCAGTATTGAGAATCTGTTTGCTCAATAAAATTGATGTCCTGTTCTTCTCCATCAATAACTGGTTTTGATTCTTTTGGAAGATATATTTTGAATCGTTTTCCATTCTCACGCAATGCAATAAAGAGTCTTGTGGCGTCTCTTTTATAAATATAGGAGGTTCCCATGTTTTTAGTTTATTCGTTTATTTAAAACCCATAGATTTAAAGACTCATTTCTGGAAGTCGGTATTTCAGATGCAATTTGTAGATAATCAGTGGCATAAATGATAGTTGCTGCCAATGCTCCTACAAGTTCCTCATCTTCTGATTCTAACATTTCAGGGGTGAAGTATGTGTCTACCCAGCGCGTAGTGTATTTTGCAGTCACAAATTCTTCATGTTGAAGCACGGCTCTACAAAAAGGGGCTGTGGTTTTTAAACCAATCAGACTAAATTCGTTGAGTGCTTTTAATGTTTTTGCAATAACATCAGGTCTATCTTTTCCATGAACAATTATTTTTGCAATCATAGAATCGAAATAGGGAGTCACTATACTTCCGTGGGTTACGCCTGTTTCAATACGAATATCTTTCGATGTTGGGAAGTGTATCTTTTCAATAAATCCAGTTTGTGGACTAAAGCGATTTTGTGGATCTTCAGTATTGACACGAATCTCAATGGCCCAGCCATTCATTTTGATGTCATCTTGGGTCAAGCTTAATTTCTCACCCATTGCCACTTTAATTTGCCAATCCACCAAGTCTACACCTGTAATCATTTCTGTAACAGGATGCTCTACTTGTATCCTTGTGTTCATTTCCATGAAATAGAAAGTTCCACTTTCATCTAAAATGTATTCAATGGTACCTGCTGAAAAATAGCCAATCTGTTTAGCAAATTTCACTGCCATGTCGCCCATCTCTTTACGCATCTCAGGACTAAGACTCGCTGAAGGAGCCTCCTCCATTAATTTTTGGTGTTTGCGTTGTAAAGAGCATTCACGCTCACCCAAGTGAATTACGTTACCGTGCTTGTCTCCAAGGATTTGGAATTCCAAATGCTTAGGATTTGTTAGATATTTTTCTATAAAAAGATCACCATTTCCAAAGGCTGAAATTGCTTCATCATAAGCGGATTTGAACAAGCGTTCCATGGTTTCAGCTTTTTCAACAATACGCATTCCACGACCTCCGCCACCTGCAGAAGCTTTCAATAGAACTGGATAGCCAATTGATGCTGCATATTCTGCGGCTTTAGCTGCATCCTTAACGGCACCATCACTTCCAGGGACCAATGGTAAACCAGCTTCTATGGCCATCTTTTTAGCGATGGTTTTGATACCCATGTTCCGAATTAATTCAGGTGATGGACCTATGAAGTTGATTCCATTTTCTTCGCACAATGCTGCAAAATCAGGATTCTCGGACATGAAACCGTAGCCGGGATGAATCATATCTATTTGATGCTCTAAGGCTATCTCCACTATTCTTTCTGCATTTAAGAATATCGGTTTTTCATTCTGTGCATCTTTAGCGGGGATAATTTCATCTGCATATTTTAAATATAATGCATCAGGTTCTTTGTCGCTTTGAAGAACAACAGCCAACATTCCCAATCTGTGGGCAGAACGAATAATTCGGATGGCAATTTCACTCCGATTGGCAATTAAAATTCTTTTTTTCATTTGTATATGAATATGCTAATTAAAAAATATGCCAATGTGCCAATTTTTGGCTACCCAATGACATTGTACTACAATTCATTACCTCATTTTAATTATGAATTATGAATTGTTAATTATGAATTACAAAGGGATATTCCCGTGCTTTCTTTGTGGCTTAATATATTGTTTGTTTGACAATATCTCAAATGCTGTAATTAAAACATTACGAGTATCAGAAGGAGTAATTACCTCATCAATAAGTCCCATCTCTTCTGCTCTGTAAGGATTGGCAATCTCATTTTTATATTTTGCAATCAATTCTTTCTTTAATTCCTCTTTGTTGTCAGCTTTTGCCAATTCATTTTTATTGACAATTTTAATAGCTCCCTCAGGACCCATTACTGCAATTTCAGCTGTCGGCCATGCAAAGTTAAAATCACCTCCAGTGTTTTTACTACTCATTACGATGTAGGCTCCACCATACGATTTACGCACAATTACAGTGATTTTTGGAACTGATGCTTCAACAAATGCATATAAAAGCTTAGCACCATTGCGGATAATTCCACTGTGCTCCTGATTAATACCCGGAAGGAATCCAGGTACATCTTCAAGTATTAACAAAGGGATGTTATAACAGTCACAAAAACGGACAAAACGTGCCCCTTTTACGCTTGAGTTGATGTCAAGTGTACCTGCCATTACTTTTGGTTGATTGGCAACAATACCGATGGTTTTACCATCCAAACGTGCTAATCCAACAACAATATTTTGTGCAAACTTCTCATGAACTTCAAAGAAAGAATCCTTGTCAACGATAATGTTGATGATTTCCTTCATATCGTAAGGACGATTACTATCATCTGGAACGATATTGTTCAAATAGGATTGACGTGATTCAAAGAAATGTGTATTGGTAGAGACTGGAATTGGATCAAAATTATTGGATGGCAAATAAGATAGCAATTTTCGAACATACAAGATAGCATGTTCTTCATCATCATATACAAATTGTGCAACCCCACTTTTTTGAGCGTGAACGTTTCCGCCACCCAAGCCTTCCATGTCAATGTCTTCATTTAGAACTTCTTTGACAACATCTGGGCCGGTAACAAACATATAGGAGGTTTGATTGGTCATAAACACGAAGTCGGTCAGTGCTGGAGAATAAACTGCACCACCTGCCGCAGGGCCTAATATAACACTGATTTGTGGAATAATACCTGATGAGCGCACATTGTTGCGGAAGATTTGTGCGTAAGCTGATAAACTTTTAACACCTTCTTGGATACGTGCACCACCAGAATCGATTAGACCGACAATTGGAGCACCTAATTTTAAGGCCATTTCCTGTACTTTGGCAATTTTCATACCATGTGCGTAACCCAATGAACCGCCCAATACGGTAAAGTCTTGTGCATAAGCAAAAACACTACGTCCTTGCACCAATCCACGTCCAACCACAACACCATCGCCAAATGATGACTGTTTATCACTCATGGTGTTTAAGGCTGGCTCTACAAAAGCGTCGAATTCAAAAAAGGTTCCTTCGTCGAACAAGACGTTAATTCTTTCGCGAGCAGTTAATTTACCTTTAAGGTGTTGTTTAACTGCTGCATTACTTTCCATTTTCTGCAATGCTTTTAAGCGTTGCTCAAATATTTCATTTTTATTCATGTGTAAGTTATTGTTTTTTAAAGGTCACATGGAACTCGCACCTAAACATTCCCTTGTATATCAATATTTCCATGTCGTGCTCGTTTCATTTATTACTGTTGAATTAATGAGGTTCAGGGTGCAAAGATAACATTTTTGTACTTGAAATAAACTAGTTGAGTCAAATGTTAATGAATCGATTTTTGATGTATAATGCCCAATATGTTGATTATTAATATGATATGTTGTTTTTGCTAAAGTATATTTTAAAGGCTTTTATAAAAAAAAACTTGCACCAATATGATAATTCTGTGCAGTTTTAACATGTGATTTTATTTTATGGCTGATTTGCTTTCCGTTGTAAGGTTCGCAAATGATATTTATTATTTTCTTAAATATAGTTTCGGGGATGTGACTTAATAGCTACATCCCCGAATTATATAAAACCATTTTACTAAAGTTTTGTTCAATATACCAAAATTCCTGCACCCATTCGTGTAATTTCTGGCTCGTCTTCCGTGCAATCTACAATTGTCGAAGGAGTCAATCCACCCATTCCGCCATCAATGACTAAATTCACTTGGTGTCCGTATTTCTCTTCAATAAGTTCAGGATCTGTAATGTATTCTGTTGTTTTGTCATCATAAAAAATGGAACTGGTCATAATGGGATTGCCCAATTC
>CANFFA010000208.1 GCA_947445425.1 Paludibacteraceae bacterium | reverse complement strand
TTATCAGTTGCAAAAATAGTGTGTCTCAGCTTAAAATAAAGACCCATGAGTAAAACATTCATATCTTGAGCTGTTTTACTTACGGGTCTTAATACTATCAAGAGGTTTATCTCCTATCTTCTATTGGATCCTGCACTGCCTGAACGACTATCGCTTGGACGTGACTCATCTCTTTTTGTGTCGGCTGATCTTGATGGTTGATTTTCTGAGGATCTTCTACTACTTTCAGTAGTTGGTGCAGGGCTTCTACTTCCTCTGCTGTTTTGATTGCTTGGTGCTGTTGTTGCTGGCCTATCAGCGTTCGTTTCTGTAGGCATTGTTCCTCTACTGTTATTTTGCAAGGGTGTTGAACTACTTCTTCCCGTACTTGGTGTTGTACTTGGTGCTCTACGTTCAGATTCTCTTTGATAAGATGGAGGAGTTTGAGGCGCTCTCCGTTCAGATTCTCTTTGATATGATGGAGTTGTTTGTGGGGCTCTTGATCCACTTCTTTCATTGATTTGGGTGTTTTGTCTACGATTTTGATAGTTGGTTTCCGGATGACGTTCTCCATAATCATTCCGTCTCACAGTATTGTGCATTCTATCATAATTTTCATAACGTATTATTTCTACGTGATTGTATTTATAATTGTGATTAATGTGAGAATGAATATTTGATCTGTAAATATTAATTGTGTAAGGACGTCTGTCGTGATAATATCCTGGATAGTACCCCCAATAATAAGGTGAAGACCAGCGGACATAACTGTTTCCCCAGAAGAACGAGAGTATGGCTGGTGGATAATTAAATATTGGGTCAATGACATAATTCGGACCATAAAGGTAAGGATCACCGACTATTTGTACATTTGCATTTCTATAGTTTGTTTTTTCAACTACAACCGTTGCAATGTTTTGAAAGATATTTCTATCCAATACAGCTTGAATAACAATAAGATGAACGCTATTTTCGTTTATTTCTATTACGCGTAAGTAATCCACTGCACCGTCATTGTTCAAATCCAAATTAGAAATTCGATAGTAAGGATCATTTAATTTTCTTTCGAAATCTTCAAGATTCATGGCTTCTCCAAATATACTCGCCACTGCTTCCAGATCAAGGTTGTTGCTGATATCCTCATTTTTTATTTGAACAGAATAGCTTTTTCTTGCTATACATTGCGTGTTCATCAGTAAAAATACAGCTAGGAATAAGCTCAATACTGTCGTTCTCATGTTGTGTTTGTTTAAAATGTGAATAGCTAAAATTGTATTTTTGTTTCTTTCCAATTATTATGCCAAATTAGCTAAATCTCTGTGTGATTTTCTAAATTATAAATCTTTCTATCTAATGAAGATTTTTTATTTAATTAATAGTCAGATTGTTGGCTTTTAATTTCGAATTGATTTATTTGTAAAAGTAAGTAAATTTTATTGAGATTTGGAATTGAATGAATTGGAAATAAAATTCTTACCTTTGTGGACTGAATGATTTATTCCTTTTTATTTATGCCCAGAGAAGATTACCTTCAAAAATACTTGGAAAAACTCAGCCGCGTGATCGCTGCTATGTTTGGCTTTCGGGACAAAGGATTTCCGGAAGATGCTTTGCGTTTGGTAGATGGGACATACAAGGAGTTGTTGGATCTTGATTTAGATGAACTTGCCATCATGCCTGTTGATAAATTTATCGCCATAATAAAAAAGGAGTCTTATTCAGCGACCCATTTGGAGTTATTGGCACAATTGACACATGAAACTGCCATTTCGTATACCTCCCAAAATAAATCTGATTTTGCCACTGGATTTTATGCCAAAAGCCTTCAATTGTATTATTTGCTGAATCAAAAGGATAAGACTTTTTCGTTTGAAAGGGAGCAAATCATGAAACAGTTATCAGTCATAGTAAACAACTAGACGGTTTTGCTGCTCAGACTAATCGTTAATCACTAAACACTAATCGTTCATAATGATCAATTACAATCACAAACAACGTCCTGAGAAGGACATGATTTTCGGTATTCGTGCCGTGATAGAGGCCATTCAAGCCGGAAAAGAGATAGATAAAATTTTGATGCGCAGGGATATGACCAGCGAGTTGGCGCGTGAGCTTTTTGCTACGCTCAATGGAATAGAAGTGCCGATACAAAAGGTGCCGATGGAGAAGTTGAATCGTATCACGACCAAAAATCACCAAGGGGTTGTGGCCTTTATTTCAGCCGTAACTTACCAAAGGATTGAAGACATTATACCTGGAATTTACGAAGAAGGACGTATGCCTTTTATTGTTGTGTTAGATGGAATTACCGATGTGCGTAATTTCGGTGCCATTGCTCGTACTTGCGAATGTGCTGGTGTTGATGCCATCGTGATTCCTACCAAAGGGGGTGCTGCTATCAATGCGGATGCAGTAAAAACTTCTGCTGGTGCTTTGCTATCCATACCGGTTTGTCGTGAAGCTAGTTTGAATAATGCTTTGAAATACCTTGCCTCTTCGGGTATCAAACTTATTGCTGCCACTGAAAAGGCAGTACAAAATTATACAGAATCTGTCTTAGATGGTCCAGTTGCCATTGTCATGGGATCGGAAGATGAAGGGGTCAGTTCTGATCTATTGCGGATTTGCGATGACATGGTGCGTATTCCACTTTTGGGGAGTATCGATTCACTCAATGTATCAGTGGCAGCCGGGGTGTTGATTTATGAAGCGGTGAGACAAAGACAAATCAATTAACAATTTATAATTTATAATTAATAATTAGGGCAGTTCTTTAATTATTAATTGTTAATTATTAATTATCAATTCAATATGACTGTTCTTTACGAAGATAACCACATCATTGCCGTTAATAAAAGCTCTTCAGAGATTGTGCAAGGTGACAAAACTGGTGATCAACCCCTTTCAGAAACCATAAAACTATACATCAAGGAGAAGTACAATAAGCCTGGGGAAGTCTTTCTGGGTGTTGTGCATCGTTTGGACCGGCCTGTAAGCGGAGTGCTATTGTTTGCTAAAACCAGCAAGGCTTTGACTCGTCTGAATGAGATGTTTCGAACGCATGAAATTAAGAAGACTTATTGGGCAATCGTAAAAGAAAAACCTGAAAAGTCGGAAGCCAGATTGGAACATTATTTGACTCGTAATGAGAAGCAGAACAAGTCAATGGCTTATGATAAACCACGTTCGGATGCCAAACATTCAGCCTTAAGCTATAGACTCATTGCCCAGTCTAATACCTATTATTTATTGGAAGTACAACTGGAGACAGGCCGCCATCATCAGATCCGTTGTCAGTTGGCAAAAATGGGATGTCCTATTAAAGGAGATTTGAAATATGGTTTTTCCCGTTCCAATCCCAATGGAGGCATCAGTTTACATGCTCGTTCTGTTGAATTTATCCATCCCGTTTCTAAACTTGCTATTCATATAATAGCACCTGTTCCTGAAAATGATGCACTTTGGAGAGCGTTTAACGTTTAACGTTTAGTGATTAACTTGGTCGACTAAGGTTTATGAAATGCAGCTAACTCTATGACTGTTAGTTACTAAATACTAAACACTAATCACTAAACACTAAACATTAATCACTAAACGCTAAACGCTAATCACTATACATTTTTTACACTCGAAAAAATTGAACCTTTCCGAATTTCAACAACTCTATGCCCAACACCCGCAAGTCAAGGCACTTGCAAGCTGGGCCAAGTCACTCGAACCAAATGTAAAAATTACTGGTTTGAGTGGTTCTGCATCTGCACTAGTCATCGCTTCCTTATTTAAGGTACAAGCCAATACCCATATTGTAGTGTTGGACGATGCCGATCAGGCTGCTTATTTCTATAATGATCTGAAATTTATTCTCTCCTCTGAGGAAGTCTATTTCTTTCCATCCTCTTTTAAACGCGCCATCAAATTATCACAACTGGATGCTGCCAATGAGATTTTGCGTACTGAAGTCCTCAACCGATTGGCCAATCATCCTGCCCCTTGTGTGGTGGTGACCTATCCAGAATCTTTAATGCAAAAAGTGATTTCGGCACAAGGTTTACAAACCAAGATGTTGAAACTCGCAGTGGGGGAGAACTTGAGTCTCGATTTTATCGTGGAAATGCTCATCGAATATGGCTTCGAAAGGGTTGATTTTGTATATGAACCAGGTCAGTTCTCCATTCGTGGTAGTATCGTTGATATCTTTTCCTTTGCCAATGAATTGCCTTATCGCTGTGACTTTTTCGGTGATGAGGTGGAGACAATTAGGGTTTTTGATATCGAAACGCAGCTCTCTCAAGAACACAAAACTGAAATTGTCATCATTCCCGATTTGCAGAAAGATACTAGCGCTCCACAAGTTTCTTTCTTTGAATTTATTCAACCCAATAGCTTTATCTCCTTTAAGGAAGCTGGTTTTGTGCGTGAACGTATGAACTTGTTATACGATGATGCTTTGGTAAAAGCCAATGATGGAAATAAAACCTTGGCCACTCTGAGCACAGCATTGATTAGCGGTGATGAATTAATGGATTTTGTTCGTTCCTTTAGGAAAATGGAGTTCACCGATAAGGGATATTATAAGAAGTCTGTCACGATTTCATTTAACAACTCACCGCAACCAATTTTTCACAAAAACTTTGATTTGGTAAGTGATAATCTCAAGAAATGGTTACACGACGGTTATCAAATTTACATCCTTAGTGATAGCGAAAAGCAGACTGACCGTATTGCCGCTATTTTTAAAGATAGAAGTGATGCGATTTCTTTCAATGCAGTGAAAAATACCTTACACGAGGGTTTTATCGATCACGATTTATCTTTACTTTGTTATACCGACCATCAGGTTTTCGATAGATTTCATAAATACCAACTGCGTACCGATAAAACTCGTTTAGGAAAAGTAGTGATGACACTCAAAGAGTTGAATCAGTTCCAAATGGGTGATTATATGGTACATGTTGACCATGGAGTTGGTGTTTTTGGTGGATTGGTACGTACCAATGTGAATGGTAAAATGCAGGAAATGGTGAAGCTGGTTTACAAAGATGAAGATATTATTTTTGTCAGCATACACGCATTACACCGTATCTCTAAATACAAAGGGAAAGAGGGTGAAGCTCCCCGCATCAATAAGCTGGGTTCCGGTGTTTGGGAAAGGTTAAAAGAAAAGACCAAGTCAAAAGTTAAAGACATCGCCCGTGAATTAATAAAACTTTACGCCAAACGCAAATCAGAAAAAGGTTTTCAATTCTCTCCTGATAGTTATTTACAACAAGAGCTTGAAGCCTCTTTTATATATGAAGATACCCCTG
>CANFFA010000207.1 GCA_947445425.1 Paludibacteraceae bacterium | reverse complement strand
GTAATCAACTTTCAACATTTCCTGACTAGAAGCACGGTTGTTTAAAGATTGGAGGATTTCTGCACCACCCAATTCCATACACAGATATGTTTTGTATGTTCCTGTTTTGGTTCGGGTTTGTTTTTTACAAACCACAGAAGTTCCATTCAAAGATTGATTTACCACTTCACGATTAACTCCTTCGAAGTTTTTCATCAATTCCTCTTTGTTGTTGTAGTTACCCGATTTCACATAGTTATCAGTCACCCCTTTTACCAAGGTATTGATTGATGCCGCGAGTCCTGCACGAGCTTCACTTTCCGCTTTGCGTTGTGAAGTCATTTGATCCATACTTTCTCCGATAGCAGAATAACGCAACGCTTTGGGAGTACTATGAAACTCATCACCGGCGCAATAGGTTTGAAGTAATACTTCTCCGTCGTCTTTTGCGGTAACCCCTTGTTTTGATTTACACGAAGGCATCATCACAACCATAGCACTTGCAAGCATGAACATACTTGACATTTTCATTAAACTTTTTTTCATAATCATTTTTTGTTTTTTTGTTAATTAATTGGGAATCAAATATACACTTTAATTTTAAGTTAATAGCTTATTTTTTTACGAAAATGATGGTTTGTATCATTCTTGTTTTTTAGTCTAATTTATTTCGCAGTTTCTTTGTTAAATAATATCCGCCTGTCTTTGGTGCATCTCCTTTAAACTCAATCAATCCAGCTTCTTTTAATTGTTGTAGATAACGTTCCAAAGTTCTTTCAGAAAACGATAAAATCTTAATATATTCAGGTGCTCTACCCCCTTCATTTACTGCAATTGCACTTAATAGTGCAGATAGTTTTTCTTTAATTCCTTTGGGAGTTCTTTCAAAAGCTCTCGCAATAGCTTCCTCATTTACACCGCCAGTTACACCGCCAGTTACACCGCCAGTTACACCGCCAGTTACTACAATATCTTCGTCTATTGCTGGTAAAGGGATTGTCATTTTAAATGTATGCCCTTCTGAAAAGGTAGGTTCTCCTCTCTCAGCATATTCTTGAATAAATCTATTTACGTTTATAACCCCAGAACCTAATTCATCAACTCTACCAAGTTGAATGAAAAATTTTGCTATTGTGGGGTTTTTAGGGAAAGGGACAAAATGCTTCAAATCGATGAACCCATCACCGTGAGCATTATTGGCATTCTCAGTTTCAACGCTACCTTTTTTTATCACAAAAGTACAAGGGTGAGCATTCGTATATTCCCGATGAACAATAATGTTTGCCACTATCTCTCTGAAAATATGTGTTCTCAGACTGATGCGTTGGTCGCCAATTTGAAAAAACTTATCAGGTAAATGCTTGGCTACAAAATCCATTAATTGCTCATAAGCTTCTATGAGATTAGTTTGAATATATGCTCTATCATCGTACCTGAATAGATCGTTAATGCGAACCAAAGCATCAATTTTAAAATGAGGTAAAATCTGTTGAATTACTTCATCTTTTCCAAGAAGCAAAGCTGCCGCCAAAGTATAGCCCGATTGCCCTGTCTGAAAATCAAGTTTCCACAAGCCAGCTTTTTGAAGCATTTGTTCATCAGTAAGTGCTAGCCAAGGGTGGTTTGGATGATTACTGCGAATTAAATTACGAATTTTAGGAAACAATTCTGGTTTAAAATCGGTAAAACTTAAAAAAGGATAGAGAGTATTTTCTGTAAAATGCGAACGCTTTTTGTTGTATAAATCAGCTATTTGAGCTGGGTTCGTAACACGAAAATCACCATCATTACTACGGTCGAATACTACTCCTGCCGTTTTGTGCAATTGCGAGCTAGAAGGAATTTGAATATGGAGAATTAATTTTCCCTCAATTTGCTGTTTTAGAGGAAATAGAATAAAAGGCGGATCAATTTTCTGAGCATTGTTAGACAGATTAACAAGGTTGATTACCAAGGTTTCTACCACCTCGGGGTCAATGCCCACTACCGTACCATCGTCGGCAACACCCAGAAGAATATCACCACCATCTCGATTGAGCATGGCACAAATACTCTCAAATAAATTGGTAGGTAAAGCAGTTTTAGCTTCTTTGAACTCCAAACGGATATTCTCCTTTTCGTGTAGCAGTATTTTGACAGTTTCGATACTCATATTTAACTAATTACATGTTGTTATTTTGTTTGTAGAAATCAATCTAACTTTGCAGCCTATTGACAACACCCAAACACATTTTTACAAAGGATTGAAAATCCAAAGAATCCAAATGTCAGGATAAAAAATGCTTATTACAGTACAATTGACTGAGTTAGTTTGTGTTT
Source organism: Paludibacteraceae bacterium (assembly GCA_947445425.1). GTDB lineage: Bacteria > Bacteroidota > Bacteroidia > Bacteroidales > Paludibacteraceae > Paludibacter. The sequence goes on along the minus strand of CANFFA010000207.1, from coordinate 3,017 downwards.
TTGCGTAGACTTAAGGGGTGCCCTAAAAGCTACATGTCAGATATATTTATTTATTAAATGTAAAACCGATACCAAGTGATAAATTCCAATTTGTGAAATCATTGGTGATAAGTGAACCATTAACAAGAAACCCGCCCAAATCTGCAATTAAACCCGACTCAAAAACCCCATCCCATTTAGATAGATCTGAATTCTTGACCCATGTAGTGGATTCATAATCACCAGAATCAAAATATTGGTCCATTTTTAAAAAAACAGAATTATATGCTATCCCACCACCTATAGTAAGCCAAAGTGGATGAAAAAGCTTATATGTTTTTCCGTAGACTGCTTTGGCACGACCTCTTCTAATTTCACCAGCATAACGAATATCGGAAAAAACACTTTCAGGATGATTGCCATTATTGTCTATCGTAAAATAAGTGCCAAAAGTAAATAGGTCTGAATTTAGACCAATATTAAGATATGATCCAATTTCTTTATTATTTAGTGAACCCATAGTAAGTTGAAAAGGACAATTATTTCCGTAAGAACCTGAAAAATACAACTTGTCTGGATGCCATTTGTGAGACTCTTTTTCCTTCAATTGGACATAATTACTAGATTTTGAACCACACTCTAAGGTTTCTCTATATGTAAAATATCCTTCCTGCTTTAATTCTATGGCTTCCTTCTTTTTTGTAATGATAATTTTTACTGGAGTTGCACCCATATATACTTTATTCATATAGACACTTACCCCACTTGGATTTGATTCAATCAGTTTAGAATCATTACATTCCAGCAATTTAGAATGTAATTCGGTAGAAGATCCGTTATCAAAATCAAGTTCCTGTTTTGATAATTTATCACCAAGGGATAATTCTAAGCTGTGTTTAGTAAAACTCAATTCGGTTTTCAAGGGTGATTTCCCTATATATTTTGCATCAATATATACATCGGCATTGGATGGACTAGAAGTTATATTGACCATTTTTGAGTTAAATAATAAATTGAAACTCCCCTCTTCATCAGCTTGTGATACATTAATTATCTTATCAGCCTTAATTTCATCATTAACAATCCGTAAAACGTGATCTCCATAACTCAAAATACTACTAAGAGGAGTTTGACCAACTAACTTTCCATCAATATAAAGTGGCACTCCGCTTGGCATAGAGGTAATATTAATGGAGCGTCCAATGGAAAGTGTTTCATTTACAGTTGTTTGTTTACCATCTTTAATATTTACAACTCTTGTGGTATTATTATAGCCAGATTTGGTGATTTTAACAGCATAATCGCCTATCAATAATTTATTTATCGTATTGGGTGTTGTCCCATACTCCTTCCCATTAATGGAAATGTTTGCACCCAGTGGTGTTGACAATATATCCAAAGACCCAAAAATTGGAGCCGGTTGCAAATCCACTTTTTTAATGTCCCCGGCCACTACTTCAATATCTTGTTTTGCAGTTCTGTACTTGTCCAGTCTGGCTTCTAAGGAATAGACACCTGCATTTAACCTTCCACTCCAAGTGCCTGTACCTTTCTGCTGATTGTTAATATACAAACTAGCTTCTTTTGGTGCCGCAAGGGTTATTTCTGCAAAGTTAGGTTGCATCACAAAGTTGGATGGTGTAATTTCTCCATCCCTTACCACAAGCTTTTTCGTTGTGGGTTGATACATCTCCTTCAATATCTGTACGGTATGTTCGCCGCTGGCCAATGCTTCACTTTTGCATGGAGTGGTATTGGTTAAAGCTTTACCGTCGATAATCACTTTTGCATCCTTTTCGGGTGTCGTACTGATGGAGATATACCCAAAGGCAGGTTTTAGCTTTATATTCAGCTCCTTTTTACTGTCGGTTATTTCTACTTTCCCAGCTTCGGTATGATACAAGGGTGCTTCCACTCGATATACATAAAATCCAGCTTTCTTGTTAGCAGTATATGCACCAGTCTTTACAAAAACCTCATCCATGTAAATAGCGGCATCCGCCGGTTCTGGGTTGATGACCAGCCACTGGCTTTCTATAGTCTCTTCCACCGTGGTAATTACCTTTCCTGTGGTAAGGGTAAGCACATAGACCGTTGCCTTTTCAATGGAAAGTGGATAGAGATAATCCCGTAATATGCCTAGTTGTGGATGTTTGATGGTCAGTCGCTTTGCACCATATGGAACATACAACCAATACTCACCCGCTTGTGGTGAAACATGAACAATACCCAGTCCATCAGGCTCCCAGCTAAAACCAGTCTGTGTGGTTTCCACTTTTATGATGGCACAAACATCCCCGTTTTGGTCTGTCTTTTTCGCATCAATTCTTGCGGCCATGTCATTTTCCACTTTTCGGAAGGAGAGGACAGACATTTCGGCAGAGAGGTGCAATAGATTCAAATAGAAAAATAGAAAGGCTATTGTTTTTTTCATAATAAGTATACTATTTATTTTTTGTAAATAAATATATATCGTCATTGCCATCTCTATCAGAACTAAAAAATCCATTTAGAGGATTTGAACCTTGTCCCCATCCAAAATCATCAAATTTACTATTAATAGGAAAAGGTAAATGCTCAACTTCACCGAGTCCATCGAGGGCATCTTTAATTAAAATACGATAAATATCAAGTCCTCCTAAACCTGTTCTTGAATCATTTGCAAAATAAAGATATCCATCAATACTTAGAAATGGAAATACTTCATTTCCTTCAGTATTTAGTTTATTTGAAAATGTTTTTGGTGCATCCCATGGGTTCTTTACAGACTTCCGTGTTGCATAATAAATATCGAATCCACCTTTTCCACCGCCCATATCACTTGTAAAGACGAGTAGGGTGCTCGCTTTATTTACAGTCGGGTGCATAGCAGAATAAAATTGGGCATCTTTCAAAACTGTATTTTGAATATTTGTAACAGCATCATTTTTATAATTACCTTGCATAATACCTAATCTATTTCGTTTTGAAACTGTATCAGGTTGATTGGCTGAGAAGAAAAGGTTATCAAAACCATCAATAGAGGCAGTGGCTACATT
>CANFFA010000206.1 GCA_947445425.1 Paludibacteraceae bacterium | reverse complement strand
TTAAGAACTTTAGAAACAAATGGGAAACTACGAGAAGAACGCAAGTTACACTCAATCACTTTGATATAATTATCTTTGGCAAGGAATTGGATGTTAAATGGACCAGAAATATTTAGTGATTTTGCAATTTCACGCGCAATGTTTTTGATGCGACGTATTGTTTCAACATAGATTTTTTGCGGAGGAAATTGCGTTGTTGCATCTCCAGAGTGAACCCCTGCAAACTCAACGTGCTCAGAAATGGCATACACTAAAATTTCACCATCTTTTGCAACAGCATCAATCTCAATTTCTTTGCAACGTTGAATAAATTCAGAAATTACAACCGGGTGTTTCTTAGAAACATCGGTTGCCAATTTTAAGAAGTTTTCTAGTTGTGTAGAGTCATGACAAACATTCATCGCTGCACCAGAAAGTACATAAGATGGACGTACCAAAACAGGGAAACCAATACCTTCTACGAAATCATTAACATCTGCAAAAGTAGTTAACTCTTTCCAACGTGGTTGATCTATTCCCAAGGTATCAAGCATAGACGAGAATTTGTGTCTATCCTCAGCCATGTCAATATAGTTGGCTTGTGTTCCCAAAATGGTGACCTTTTCACTTGCCAATTTCAAAGCCAAGTTATTTGGAATTTGACCACCCGTAGAAACGATTGTTCCCATTGGGTTTTCCATTTCCAAAATATCCATTACACGCTCAAAACTCAACTCGTCAAAATAAAGACGGTCGCACATGTCATAATCTGTCGAAACAGTCTCTGGATTGTAATTGATCATTACAGAACGGAAACCTTCCTTACGAATGGTTTGCAAAGCATTTACACCACACCAATCAAATTCGACTGAAGAACCAATACGATATGCACCAGACCCAAGCACAACTACTGAACGATGATCGCCCAAGTATTTTACGTCACTGGCAGTACCACCATAAGTTAAATACAGATAATTCGTTTGTGCTGGATATTCAGCTGCAAGGGTGTCAATTTGTTTCACCACAGGAACGATTCCACGGCTTTTGCGGTGAAGACGGGTCAGTTTTATTTTATCTTCTATATTGTCACTGTCGCACTTTGTAACCAAACGAGTGATTTGGAAATCTGAAAATCCCATCTCTTTGGCACGGCGTAAAAGTTCATCAGGAAGTTCAGACAATGAATTGAAAGTTTCCAATTCACGTTCTTTGTCAACAATGGCTTGCAGTTTGTGTAAGAACCAACGATCTATTCGGGTCAATTCATGAAGTCTCTCAATAGAATAACCACTGTGAAGGGCTTGCGCTAAATAGAACACACGTTTATCAGTAGGTTGATTCAAAGCAATATCTACATCATCGGCATAAAAATCTTTGTTGGCAACAAATCCATGCATTCCCAAACCGATCATACGCAAGCCTTTTTGGAATGCTTCTTCAAAATTACGTCCAATAGACATAATTTCACCTACCGATTTCATGCTACTGCCCAATTGACGGGAAACGCCTTGGAATTTACCCAAATCCCAACGAGGAATTTTACAAACGATATAATCCAATGCTGGCTCAAAAAATGCAGAGGTTTCTTTGGTAACAGAATTTTTTAATTCAGGTAATCCATATCCTAAACCAAGTTTCGCAGCCACAAAAGCTAGAGGATAACCTGTTGCTTTAGAAGCCAATGCAGATGAGCGACTCAAACGTGCATTTACTTCAATCACACGATAATCTTCAGAAAATGGATCGAATGCATATTGAACATTACATTCTCCCACAATACCGATATGGCGAATGATACGAATGGCCAATTCGCGCAATTTATGATATTCACTGTTTGTCAATGTTTGAGAAGGGGCTACAACGATACTTTCACCGGTATGAATACCCAGTGGATCGAAGTTTTCCATATTACACACTGTAATACAGTTGTCGTATTTATCACGTACTACTTCGTACTCAATTTCTTTCCAACCTTTTAATGATTTCTCTACCAATACTTGTGATGAATAAGCAAATGCTTTTTCTACCAAAGCTCTCATTTCAGTATCATTGTCACAAAATCCACTTCCTAGTCCACCGAGGGCATATGCTGCACGTACGATAACAGGATAGCCTAAATCGTTGGCAGCACGTATTGCGTTTTCAATATCACTAACCGCTTCGCTCTTGATATATTTTACATCAATTTCAGACAGTTTTTGATTGAAAATTTCACGGTCTTCTGTATCAATAATGGATTGAACTGGCGTACCAAGTACACGTATATTGTATTTTTCAAAGATTTTATCTCTAAACAGAGCAACCCCACAATTTAATGCAGTTTGACCACCAAATGAAAGGAAGATACCGTCTGGACGTTCTTTCTCTATAACTCGCTCAACAAAATCTGGCGTTACAGGAAGGAAATAAACCTTATCAGCAATACCTTCAGAAGTTTGTACGGTGGCAATATTCGGATTGATCAAAATGGTTTCAACACCTTCTTCTTTCAAAGCTTTCAAAGCTTGAGAACCTGAATAATCAAATTCTCCAGCTTCACCAATTTTCAAAGCACCAGAACCAAGTACCAATACTTTTTTGATTTCGCCTTTGTTGATTTGTTTGTCTTCGTGCTTGATTTTTAATTTAGCATTGCACTCATCCTCTATTAATTGCGGAATAGTTCTATCTGTTCCACTCAATGTTTTAATAAATACATCGAATAAGAATTCAGTATCAGTAGGTCCTGAAGCTGCTTCTGGGTGGAATTGTGCCGAGAACCAAGGTTTTGTTTTGTGACGAATACCTTCATTGGTACCATCATTCATATTTACGAACAATGCTTCCCAGTCAGCGCTAAGGGTTTTATTATCCACCGCAAAACCATGGTTTTGAGAAGTTATAAATGCACGTTGTGTACCAACCAATTGAACTGGTTGATTGTGACTACGGTGACCGTATTTTAATTTATAAGTTTTAGCACCACCAGCAACCGATAGTAATTGGTTACCCATACAGATACCGAATATTGGTTTACCTGTAAGCATAGCAGTTTGAATGTGGCGAACTGTATCTTGCGCATATTCTGGATCACCAGGACCATTAGAGATGAACAATCCGTCAAATTCGATGTGATTAAAGTCATAATCCCAAGGCACACGAATTACGGTGGTGTCACGATTCAATAAACAACGAATGATATTGTGTTTCACACCGCAGTCAACTAATAACACGCGGTGCTTTCCATTTCCATAAGTAATTACCTCTTTGCAACTTACTTTTGCAACTTGATTTTCATCATCAGGATTTATGAAGTCAATGTCGTCCCCATCAGGAAAAACGAATTTTCCTTTCATGGTTCCTTTTTCACGTACCAGTTTGGTTAGTTCACGTGTGTCTACACCAAATATACCAGGTACTTCATTCTCTATCAACCATTCACTAAGACTTTTTCCTGCATTCCAATGACTATATTCAAAAGAAAAATCGGAAATAATCAAGCCAGTAGCTTGGATTTTCTCCGATTCATAATAAGTAGAAAGGCCATCAGTAATGATGTCATTAGGAACACCATAATTGCCAACCAAAGGGAAGGTAACTGCCAACAACTGACCGGAATAAGAAGGATCCGTTAAACTTTCAGGATATCCTACCATGGCGGTATTAAAAACGACTTCGCCGGCTACCGGTTTTTCGTAACCAAAAGATTTTCCTTTAAAAACGGTTCCATCTTCTAAAACTAAGTGAAGGGGCTTGTACTGCTGCATAAATATAGTGTAGTTTGTTTTTTTTTATTCTCTGAGTGGATTGTCCAAATTTGTACAAAAGTACTGCTTTTTCTTTTTACTCACAAGAGCAAAAATAAGGAAATGGAGAGTTTTGTGTTAAAGTTATCAACAATATAATTCGCAATTTATAATTCGTAATTCATAATTAGAATAACTATGCTAAAATGCTTGTGTTTAGTTTGTTGTGTGATATTTAGATGTATGTTGGTCGTAAAAACTTAAGCACTTGCTTTAATTTTGTCTATTTTTCAATTCTGCATATACTTTTTCATAAACAGGAACAGATATATTATGTTTGCGTGCCATCTGAATGACAATTCCAGTAAGGGTCTCTAATTCAACATTCTTGCCATTTAAGAAATCACTGTGCATAGAAGTAGTAGCATGTGTTGGCATTTTTTCAAGCCGATGAACGCCTTTGTTGATTAAATCAGTAGATAACTCAATTCCCTCAGCTCGAGCCACCATTATTAATTCGTTGGACATATTAATCAATGTTTGTTTTCTAATATCATCTGTAACCAAAGCGCCAAAATTAACGTTGAAATAAGAAGTGAGGCTTGCTGTAGTTGAAATAAACATAAATTTAGTCCAAATTAATAGCATAATATTTTCCGAAAAAGTTACATCAATGCCAGCAGATTTTAGAAGTTCTTCGAATTTTAGTAATCGTTCACTGGTTTGGTTATTATATCCAAAATGTAATGCATGTAAATCACCAGAGCTTTCTACCACTCCCGGTTCATTAAGTCTAGCAACAATATAGCTACAGCCATTCCATACTTCTGTGCTTGGAAGCAACTTGCTTATTCTCTGACTGATATCAGCACCATTAAGCAAAGGCAATATGACAGTGTTTTGATTTACCATTGGCTTAATTTGCAAGACGGTAGCTTCTAAATCATAACTTTTGGTACACAAAATGATATAGTCAGCCTTCCCAATTTCATTTACATCATCTGTTGCCAATTTCGGATGGGCAATGAAGGTGCCTTTTTTGGCAATAACTTTCAAGCCGTCCTGCTGCATTTTTTGAAGATTTGCACCTCGGGCAAGAAAATAAATTTCCACATCTGATGATCCTTCATATTTTTTTGCCAATAACCCACCATAATATCCACCCACACCGCCAATACCCGCTATTACTATTTTCATAATCAATCTAATTTGTTCTTTTGTTTGAGATAATTTGACAAAAAAAAGACGGATTCACTGTGTAAGTGTAACCCATCCTTTTTTTTATTAATGTCTGAAATTTACAATTTCTTTTTTCCATCCACTCTTAACCAGATTTCATCAATTTTATCCTTATTTGCTAGCGTTCCAGTCATGTACATTTTATCACCAGTAATGGTCACATTGAACACATGCTTTTTATGTAACATATCGGTGGAGCCAACCCCAACAAATTCAATGTTTTCGGTGTATTTCTTGCCATCATAAGTACATGTTCCTCCTACAGAGTTTCTAGTGATACGATTTTCTTTACTACATGAGAACCAAGTGAAGTAGGTATTTGTAATTAATTTCATCTTAATGATATTTTTAAGATTGATATTAACACCATTGATCTT
>CANFFA010000205.1 GCA_947445425.1 Paludibacteraceae bacterium | reverse complement strand
TTAAGCGAATGGTAAAATTATTCAACGGTCAAATTAAAGAGGTATATCCTCATATTCAACACGATACTAATTTCCGTTCAGACACTATCTAAACAATGAAAATGTAGCGTTTCAGTTTGTTTACAAAGGTCAATCTGAAGTGATACAGGGCATTAAACTCAGCAAAAATGGCTTTTCATTCAGTGGAAGTAAAATCGACAGAGCATTTAGTTTTTCAAAAATTGATGCTCTGTTTAAAGAAAACAGTAAACATTTTGCAAATCACTCATTCTCCTCCACGGATCAACCAATTCAAAGATCTGAGCCGATGCCGATACAACCATTCGATGATTTTCAAATTGATTTTCCGAGCAACTTTTCTACCGGTAAACAGCACGAAGATGACTTGAATTTAAAAAAGAAAAAGAAGAAAAAACCCGATTTTGGGATAAGCTTTTAATATAACGAATATGAACGTAAACATGGTTTTGGAAATGTTTGAGGAGTTAAAACTTCAACTCAAACAACTGAATACTAAAATAGAACAACAAGCAAGCAAAGACAATACAGCAGTTGCAGTAGTGCCATTTGACGCATTTCACAAAGATCCCATTGATAAGTTAATGGAATTGATTGAGGACGACCTTCGAGACTTCAAGAATATGATGGTGGATACTCATAATCAGATACATAAATCACAGAATGTCGTATCTGAAAATATAGCTGATGTGAAAACCATAATAACCGAAAAAGCGCATCAACATCATCACCATCAACACAGTATAGAAATAAAATCATCAAAGGTGTTCATTACAATTGCTGTGCTTTTTCATCTTATCGTTGGCTCCTTAACTTATAATTTCTTGCAATACAATGAAAATAAAAGACTACAAAACAACGACTTGCGATATAGATATTTAAAATATTTTGCTTCTGTCGATGAAACTGAAATAAAATTTGTGGAGCAAGTATTCAATCAGAATGCAAATGAGGATGATCGTAAAAAGTGTTTAAAAAAGCTCCTGAATTTTGAAGTTGAAGTTGAGGAAAGATTAGCACAAATTAAACAGGCAGAAAACAAAGAGCAAAAAGGCAAACAGCTAATCAAAGAAGCGGAAAAGTTGAGAAGCGGAAAGTAATGCGATATAAATTTTCAACCAATCCTTCTTGAATATCCAAGAATCAATAATGAATTTAATCTCTTTTGGGTTAATTCCCCGCTGCTTGCAGCGAATCCTATTCTTAAACGGATAAGTTGAGCAATTAATACCCCGTCAGCTTGCGGCGTGGGTAGTTTATTAGAATAAATTCTTAAATCAGATATTTAATTTAAAACTTTGATTTAAAGTCTTTTATAAGATAATAATACCATGTAATTATAATTTTATAAAAATATATTTTAATGTATTTATTACTTTATAAAATTATTTATAATATCTGTTTTATAGTGCAAATACAGAGCACTTTAGAACGATTGCACTCACGTACACAACAATAATTATGATGGGAAAATCAATAGAACAAGGCATTATCGTTTCAATAGGAAATCAAAAAGGAGGGGTTGGCAAAAGTGTCATCACCTCATTGGTTGCAAATTATATCCACAAAAAATGGGGGCATAAATATAAAATTATTGTTGTCGATTGTGATGACCTTCAAGGAAGTCTATACAATTTAAGAATTCGTGAATTAAGAGAAAAAAATGAAGCTGAATCGGGTTTGTTGGGATAAAACACAGCTCCACACTCATTGGTTAAAGCATTAAATGAATGTGCGTTATACTGTCTAAAGTAAAATGTTCAATTATTTTTTCTTCTCAACTATGCCAATCTCCTCAAATAAATTAACCATTTCAGAATAGGTGTAATTTCTATCTTTGGCATTTTTTGAATCTATCGATTTTCGCCCATTTACAACAGCGGTCTCAAAATTGCCACCACAATTTACAATGTGTTGGTGCGTACAAAATGGAGCTTTTTTCTCGTAACCGGGTATCTTTTTTTCAAGTAGTCTTTTTAAATCAGGTTCGAACAAACCAAATTCACTACTTGTATATTGAAAATGATAATAGAACCACAATTCGGTACAAGGATGCGTTTCGTAAAAGTTAACATTGTCGTTTTTTCGATATCTGTTTTTGAGTTGCTGATATTGCACCATTTCCTTGGGATTTTTCAGCTTTGTGTCCATATCTATAACACAAAGTACTTTGTCAAAAACTAGATTTGCGTCAATAAGCCTTTTCATTTCTGCAACCGATGAGTTTTTTGGTAAACGTGGTTGTAAGGAATATTCAGCCAAATTTTCCTTAAATGCTATTTTCAACGATTCGATGTACTCAAATTCTGTTTTGCCATCTCCTATGATGGCAACACTTTTTCGCTCTTTTTTTATTTCAAATTTCGCCATACAAATTAGTTTTCTGAACGAGCAATTAATGTAGAACCCAACACCGGCTTTGCTCCAAATTTGCCAATTTTGTAGGCATTAAACAACGACAATTTCTTGTGCAACTTGAAGTCTGAGGCTGAATATACTTGTGTCTCTGCCGTTTCACGCGATTTTTCCACTAACTTTACCATATCGCGACGAATAAAATCCTCGTCTAAAAGCAATATATTGTGAGTAGAAAAAATCAACTGAGAATGATTGCTATTGCGTATAAACCGAAGTAACAAATGAAGCATTAAATCATAATGGAGACTATCTTCTAATTCGTCAATTAAATAGATGCAGTCATTTTTTAGCAAATCATATATTTTTCTAGTCACACCAAAAAATTGAATTGTTCCAGCTGATTCATCTTTGACCGATAAACTGAATTCGTTTTTAGGGGTTTTATGTATAAATTCTAAATCCTCCTTTAGTGAGTTGAAAAGCTCTTCTTTTAGGGTCTGAGTTAATGTGTTATCCGTATCAATCTTTTTTTTCAACTCTATGGTACGTTCATCTATTTTTTCCACAACGTCAAAATCAACGATATTAAAATCGGATACACTCAACGAGGTTTTTATGAAGTTTTTAAGATTCTGATTTTCTTTGGCTTCTTTGGCGATATCAATCAATTTTGTTTGATGACCAATCTCATGCACATTGGTTTCAATCCAACGATACAATCGCTCGTATTTAGTATCTTTATCTTCAATTTTTGTTTTAGCAAAAGAAGATAATACCGTGTGGTTGTCTAATGTATTTGCCTTCAATAGATTAATGGATTTTCTGGACAAGCCTATTTCACCAAAAGTAATTCCATCCTGTATGCTTCTTTCATAAAAAAGTGCTTTTCGTACCTTCTTTACATATTCAAGTTTTTCATACAAAACCGTATTCTGATTGTATTCTATTTCGTATGTGTATTTTACATCTTCAATAAAGAAAGTTAACCCCAATTTAGAAGACTCTCCCTTTTTCAGTGCAAATGGTCTATATTGTGGGATAGACTTACTTTTTATATCACGTGGGGCGTACAATAAATCCCACAAGGTTTCTATTGCAAACAGCAAATTCGACTTGCCTGAAGCATTAGAACCATATATAATTGCAGTTTTTAACAATCGAACGCCAGTCTTAACTTCAACGGTTAATTCTTCGAGATAGCTCTTGTCTGTAGTTGCTAGGAAGGAGACATATTGTCGATCTCCAAATGACATGAAGTTTTCGACATAAAATTCCTGAATCATGCTTATATTGTTTGTTTTTGGAAATAATTTCCAAATTTATGGAATATATTCTTATTTTGTTAGGTATGTGATTGCATTTAAGCATTTTTAACGATGGTGCGAGCAAGTCGGAAAATAAGTACCTGAACACAAATAATCGACACTTTTTAGTTTGTGCTCATTAGTCTGGAAGTTGCTCGGAACGAAAGTTGTTTAGAATGCAAATTCGCAAATCTACGCAATTTAGAACAGCTTAATTTGGTGATTTGCGAATTGCGTTTTAAAAAATGTCGATTATTTGTGTCCTGCTACTTAGCTATTCAGCTGTATGAGCAAAAATGTCTAGTTTCAAACCAAAATTATCTATAATCAAACTCTCATTTTAATATTATTGCCTATTTTTGCAGAAACAAAACATCCCTATCAGAGCGGATTCCTTGAATTAACTGGCTCTATAACGAATAAGGTGGGTAGCTATACTTTTTATGGTACAATTACACGTCCGAATTTGCAGAAAAAAAAATAAACACAAAGTCACAAAGACACAAATTATAAGTTCTTTAAAATAATTATTTTCTCATTAGAACTCAATTTCAGCAATTGATTTTAGTTTCCTATTTTGTATCTTCGTGACTTTGTGTTTAAATAAAAAAACTCGGTTTAAAACCATAAGTCTTATAAATGATCCGATTTGGTTTTATAAATTTATTTTCTCACCCACCCAAAACGTTATAGAGCCGAAGAAGCGCAAGGTCGCCCCTGTGAATGGTACCATCAAGGTGCGCCTGATCATCGACCGCAGCATGGTCAGCTTCTACGTCAACGACGGCTACGAGGCGGGGAACAGCTATCTGGCCAAGTTTGTTCCCGAGTGCAAAAAGGCCCTGAGTCTGTCAGGAGATGCGGGACAGGCTTTCAAATCGTTCCGTGTCAATGTCCTGCGCCCGACTTGGAGTGCCAAGGGCAAGTGATGAGCTTGCTGATAAGTACCTGACCAGGTACTTAGTCGAAATTTAGAAAATTGGTGCGGCAGAAAAAAAGTTTGTTTTCCAATACTAGATTTTTAGATTTAGCTGTGAAAAAATTAGATAATGCGGCATTTGCATAAGCTATGACAAACAGCAACTCTCTATCACCGAACTTGATGATCCACTAGTAGCCTTCTTGCGAAAATCCTATTGGTATGTAAACTGTCGTATTTTTGCTGACTGCTGCGACCCCGTCCGACCGCTTCAAGCGGTCGGACGGATTTCTGATCAACTACGAAAGGTATCCCCTCAGAATACAGTGGCGGTTTGTCAACGGTCGACGGTCATAGGTCTATGGTCAAAGAAATTTCAAGAAAGCAGGGTTTACCTGTTAATACAATAAGCATCAGTAGAAACCTATTAAATTATATTTTGGGCAAATCAGTTATTTATGTTCCAATTATAATGATGGCTTATTAACATCATATTTGCGACATACAATTATAATAAACTGATTATCTGGCATGATCAGTTTTGAAGATGTAAAGTAAGTATCAAGTAATCAGGTTTACCTGTAAGCTTAAACTTAAAATAGTAACCGCCCAAGCTGAATTTTCAGCTTGGGCGGTTTTTTGTTGTAGTGCTATCTGTGAATTTATGGGTTTTTTCTTGTTTTAGTAGTCATTGTATTTGATAGTGCTTAAAGTGGATTAAATGGCAAG
>CANFFA010000204.1 GCA_947445425.1 Paludibacteraceae bacterium | reverse complement strand
TTATTTTCTTGTTTTACAAATTTAAAATACTGAACTACATTGAAGTAATACGATAGCATTTCATTGTGTATATTTAAAGAGTTATTGAAATTGTTACCAATGGTGGTGTTGAATAGATGCAATTTAATGGTGTCAGGGTTGAAGTGGTAGGTGGAAGATTTCAGGATGAAATAATCTGTTGGTATAAGGTTAAGCTTATCAGTGTTATCTATTATGTTGTATATTTTCTCTTGTTCATACATATCTGTTTTCCTCTTATTGTACGATTTCGCATCAAATAGTTTATCCAACCCCAATTTATCACCTTCGAAATTATTTATAATAAATGGTGATACTATTGTTACATTGATATCTTTTACCTTTCTAAACCTATTGGATATTTGATAGATTTCATCCGCCTGCAACTTCTTATTCGTTATTATGATTATGTCGTCCCATTCAGTGTTATTGAAATTTATACCATCACTGATATATGAAGTAGCCACTACGTGGTTATGTTTAATGTATTCATTTTGAATAACATCCATTACATCTTTATTTAATTTCTTATCTGTATTTAGCTCTAAAAAAGTGGTACTGAAATTCTTATTATTGAAAAATAGTTTGCTTTTCTTCTTTTCGTTCCAAAAGAATAATTGTTTCCGATTAATATCGAATAGCTCCTTCACTTTGCCTTTTACGTCATTCGTAAAGTATTCAGTGATGGTTTTCTTTTGGGAATTATTATTGTACAGATTCAAGTAAAAATATGTCTTTTTGTCCTTACCGATAAGATACTTCTCTGGTGTAGCGCTATAATAAACAATCCTATCATAAAATGATTCATTGATGTCTGAGTATATCTTTTGGGAGTAATTTACCAAGTTTTGAATTTCATCTACCACCAATATGTCAGCTTTACCAATCTTTTTTAAGTTCGGTGTTGAACTTAATATTAGACCATTTCCGCCAGTAAATTTCTTACTGCCATAATTATAGTGAATAGGTATATCGTAGCCTTTTTGACTGAATATTTTCATAATTTTTGCAATCTGCTGTTCTAATAAAGAATTCTTTGGGATTACCAGAATACATTTAGTTGCTTGACCGGTTGCCAATTGGTACAATAGGTATTTGATGATAAATGTTGACTTACCCGAACCAGCCTCGCATTTTATTACTGTTACTTTATTACTGTTGATTATTTGAGTGATTTCATCTTTCTTTTCACTTATGTAAGGTGAAGTGTATTCTATAACTTTATTGTATTTATTACCAAACAGGTCTTGTTTGGTGCTATATACAGGAAAGTACTTTTTACCATTTGAATTTAGGTTTAATTCTAAAAACAGTTCTTTGAATATAATACTTAGTGGTATAGCATAAGTAGATTTGAAAGTCCTTATCCATTTTTTAAAGCTTGGAAAACCCTTCATGTCTGATATGGTCTTCTGATTTAAAGTGATGTAGTGCGTCTGATATAATTTATGAAAGTACCCTAGATAGTTGTCATCTACAAAATTTAATGAATTACACACAGGTTTACAAATATCAAAATCACCTATGTGGTTTGTTAAATGTCGATTTACTGTATCAAATTTATCATCTTGTGACCCTGGATTAGCTTTATGCAGTAATAATAAATCTTTGTAGTAGTTAAAGAAAATCTCACACCATATATTATTTTGTTTCCATACCTTGTCATTACCTTGATATGTATTAGATGAATTTGTATTGGTTTGGAAATCAAATTTATTGGGTTGTTTGTCAAGTTCATAATAAAGTATGTGTGCATTGGGATTGATTGCATATTTTCGTGATGTGAAGGTACCAAGTAAAGGGTTCTTCGCATTTATGTCAATGTAGTTCTGATTAACGTTGCCTATTTTATCGTGCAGTTTTAGTCCGAACTTAGACATGTATTGAACAGCTATATCGAAATTACAGGCGCCAAGTTTTTTTACAACATCGGTGTATTTACCAACTTCGAAGTCGACATTACAGCCAATAGAATTATTATTGTAATAATCGGATACTACATTGATTAATAGCTTAATCCCCCTATTAGCGGAGATGCCAACAAAGAATGCACAATTATCTTCTTGTACTAGTCGAATAAGTTTAGCCCGTGCTTCTCTTAATGTAGTACAGCCCATATCTGTAATAAAATTATCAATCGGTGCTTGATCTTTATTGGTGTCTATGTCAATATCAATCATTGTCGTGTTTGGGAGGTATGCATCACATTGATTTCGGAATCCGCCAGTTCGAGTGCTAGAAGTATATTCGTTATCAGTGGTATGGAAGATTGGATTGAAAATTATTAGTTTCCTGTCATCTTTTTCTTTGTGTATTTCTGTTGCATAATCAGCAAGTTGATTTAAGTTAATCTTCAAATCTGATTGTTCTGCTAATTTGTTATTGAAGATTGTGAAGTTTAGATCAGTGCTTCTAAACTTAGAAATTTCATTTGTGTCTTGGTAAATCGTGTAGTTCATGAATTAACTTTTTGAAAAGTTGATAGATTAATATTTAGACAGGATGTAGTATTCTATTATATACTATCCTTTTGAAAAAGTTTAAATTATTTTCGGTTGGCATGTAGATTTGTTGAGGCTAAAATAGGCAACACAAAAATGCGTGTTGCCTATTTATCTTAAAATATCCATTTTGAATTAAATTGAAATGATTCAACTTGGGTTTTAGTCCTGGGAGAAAAAATTGGAAATTTATCATAAAGTGAATTGGCATTAACTCTCTGGGGTATATATTTAAATTACATACATACACAACCATATTTATCAATCAATTCCGTACTAAGACAATCTTTGTTTTTCATACAGTTTAATATTTCGTCAATATCATTCTCGTTTTCATTAATTAACCATATCATATTCTCCCTGAATGCAATTGAATGACTTATACGATTAGCATAAAACAAATTTGCGATTTCGCCTGTTGACATTGCAATCATGTTTAGCTCTTCATTCTTATTACCATCTCGACTCAGACCCTCAATACGCCAATTATCAACATCCACTACATCGGGAGATATGTCAAAATCACACCCGTCTTTATCATAAAAACATCCTCCATAAACAGCTGTATAATTCCAATCATCATAAAACATAATATCATCGGAGGATTTTACAAACACTTCACATCTATCTGTTAATGATTTATGTACATATCCAACACTAAGAAGAATTTCGGATTTACTATTTTGATAGAAAAATTCTTCATAATATAAAAATATTTCTTCTAAAAACCCCATCTTAATTTCTAATGGAATTTTTTCAACAGGACCGATGTGTTTTTTGAAAAAGTTCTGGATTTCATTTTTTACTTGCATAATTTTGCTTTTGTTTATTTTTGAATTTGAATACCGGCATTTCATCATACAATTGAATATTGAGGAGTCTACTATTCAGTTTCTTATTAACTTTTACCATTTTATTTGTTTTTTGAATTACTGTTTAAATATCCAAGCCCCTTTCTGTTGGTCTAACTATATCGACTATCTTTTTGATGCTCTCTTTCCACTTCACCTTGTCATTACTACATAGTTTATTGTATAACAATTTCACATTTGCATCCGATTGTATTTCAAGAAGTTCATCTGCTTTTTGTAATACAATAGTGCTATTATGCCCATTTGTTTTCAATCTACTTTTGAGCATATTAGCCTTCCCAATCCAAATTGAATCAGTTACAATGTGTTGTAAGTCTGCCACAAGTGCTTCTGTATGATTATCTAAATAGGGTTCGGCAGAGACACTTGTTTGAAATCCTTGTTTGAAGGCATATTCTAAACATTTCCTTCTTTCATCATAATTAGGTGCACTTGGCTCCCAAAAAGCCAACACAGTTGAGTCAGTTGATCCAATTGAAAATCTAAATAAAATTTGCTGCTTATAATCTTTGAATTCTTCACACAATCGTTCAATTACGACAAAATGAGGTTTGCTAACTATCAGCACTTCATTACCTTTTAACAAGATTTTTCTTAGTGTGTCAATCGAATGTTGTAAATTGGCTGGACTAATGTCATGTGTACTTGGATACATAATTCTGCCTTTACGTTTGCTATACCCCTTTTTTAGTCTTTTTTGATTTACCACTTCCGTTCCCCATTCGGCGGGAGTAGTACGGTGGAAGCGATTCGACATCGCTGAGGCATAGCAATAGAGGCACTGGTTGAGACATCCTTTTACTATGTTAACCTCGCTGGCACACCATTCTAGTGTACCACTTACTTCTTTAATAATTTTTTCTTTCATATTTTTTATTTTTAATTATTTCAATTCACTGCTAATTTATGATTATCGTTGTCCGTTAATTTATATATTACATCGTACCAATTTTCAATAAGAAAATACACTTCACCATCTTCATGATATGTCACAAAATATTCATCATGCTGAAATTTGCCACCGATTTTCGTTTTAAATTTGACCTCTATGTTTAGTCTCATATTTACTCCAATAAATTGATCAGCTCCACTTTTGATGCGACTTTTTTTCTTGTCAACAATGATTAACTTATCGAATTCTTCTAGTGCATTAATGTCGGAAGTATAGTCAATTCCCTCAACTAAAATTTTCTTTATTTCTTTTGTTACTTCTGTATTTTCCATGTTTACATTAGTGGCATTTTTATCAATTTTCTTTTTACCCATTTTTAAAAATTTTTATTTTTTTAGTTTTTGTATTTGCGTGCTTAGCTTTTATTTTCTTTCATCCATTCAATTTTATTTCTATTTCAAGCACATTCTAACAGAAAGGAAAATTGAAATACTAAGGGATGATTCAAATAACTGGTCCAGAAATTTGGTGTTGTAGCTCTTATTCGCTCATGGTGTAGTTTTTAAAATTGTTAATCACTTGTTCTTCGCAACTTATTTATTTAAAAGTGCTAGGAACGTTTGTTGTTAAATTGAAATCATGTTAGATATAAGCATTTAATAAATGCATACAAATTTAATTCTATATTCAGCTACGTCTTTATACTTAATTCGCTACAAAGATATGTTAAGAATATCTAATTTCCAAACATTATGACAACAATTTGCAAATTAATTTACAATTATATACATTTAGCTTAACAGTATTTATCAACAAAGCACCTGAAACGCTTAATATCATTGAGTTTTAATATTATTGAGTTAATTTTAGTGGTTGAGTAATATATTAAAATAATTAACCATAATTTGGTTAATGTGTTTAAAATTACAATTCTTGGTGTGATTTAATACTGTACTTTGCATTAATTACCTGTAAAATATCAATGATTTAGCATATATATATTTGTATATGTGAATATATGTTTTAATTTAAGTTCTGTAATTAGATA
>CANFFA010000203.1 GCA_947445425.1 Paludibacteraceae bacterium | reverse complement strand
GAAAGAATAAACTAAAAACTATACTGAGGTATAATTTCATTATTGCAAAGTTACTTTAAAATTTTATCACTAAATAGCATTGTTATAAATAATTAACGAAATGTTTTAGTACTGTAATAAACGTTTTTGCGCATACCAAAAGCATGAATTATTATATATCTTTGTGTTGAATTTTAGATCAGAAAAGACTTAAAACAATAGACAAAATGAACTAGTTCTTTTGTATTTATTCTTTTGTCAAATACTTAGAGACTTGTTCAATCGATATTATTTCTCTCAACCGCTACAACTCCAATGTTCAAAAAACGCAAATACTATTCCAATTATATTGCAACCACGGGCTCTCTGGCGTTGTATGGAGTGTGTTTTCTACTTTTGAGTTTAGAGGCTGGACAAAGTGATACTGTTTTTGATCTTCTGAATCAGGATGAAGAGAAATTCTCCATAGACATCCAAAATGATTTTAGCATATCGGATCTAACGAACAATCAATCTACCGCAAAAGGCACCGTTGACTTAAACAAAAAGCCTTCACTTACGAATGCTGGAAAGTCTAAATCTAGTGAATTAGCTCCGCCAGAAGAAAAAAAAATAGCGCCAATCGAAGAGACCGTCACTTTAGAAGAGGACCCATTGTTGCAGTCGAAATTAAAAGATATGGTTGCTGATTTAGAGGCACCTGCCAACAAAGATAGTATAAAAGAAATCGAAAAAAAACTACTTGAAGCCGCAACACAAAAAAAGCAATTAAACGACGAGGAAATCAACAGGCTTAATAAAGAGGAGCAGCAGTTTTACAGAAAGAATTACAAGACCATTCTAAACATGCGGAAGATTTATCCAAGTGTTTTGGCGGTAAAGAAAATTGTAGATGAATTGAATGCACAGGTTGAATCGAGTAAAAATAAAAAGGAAAAACAACAACTTATCAAGGCTGCAGAGCAAAAATTATTTAGAGAGTTTGAAAAAGACATTCGGGTCATGTCCTTCTCTCAAGGAAAATTATTAGTCAAATTACTTGCCAGAGAAACGAATCAAACTGCTTACAGCATCATAAAAAAATACAAAGGAACCATTCCTGCAAGTTTTTGGTATGGGGTGGGAATACTTTTTCAAGAGAATTTAAAGACAAAATATGACTCGACGGGAGAAGATGCACATCTGGAGAGAATGGTGAAAAAATATAAAACAGGAACATTGTAATGTAGAGACGGAATGCATTCCGTCTCTACATTAAAAAAACAAAAACCCTTGCTGAATCATCAGCAAGGGTTTTTTATTTTATAATTGAATAGGATTATTATTTACCTTCTTGTTCCAATCTCTTTTTCTCTTTTTTCTGTCTAGACAATGACATTAGTTTTTCCATTTCAACAGTGATTGGCGATGCCAAGAAAACTGAAGAGTAGGTTCCGATGATGATACCAAACAACATGGCAAAGATGAAACCTCTTATGGTTTCTCCACCGAAAATGAACATGGATAATAAAGTCAAAATCACAGTTGCGGTAGTACTAAAGGTACGTCCCAACATCTCATTTACAGACAAATTAATCAAGGATATACGATCACGTTTCGGGAACAACAATACATTCTCACGGATACGGTCATAGTTAATTACCGTGTCATGCACCGAATAACCAATTACCGTAAGGATTGCTGCAATAAAGGCTTGATCAATTTCCATAGAGAAAGGTAATAAGCCATATAAAAGCGAGAATGCACCCAATGTTACAATGGCATCATGTGCCAAAGATACAATTGCACCCAAAGCATAACCCCACTCTTGGAAACGTATAAAGATATACAAACCAATACCAAAGATAGCTAGAAGTACTGCCCAAATAGCAGAACGTTTGATATCATCTGCCACAGTAGGACCTACTTTTTGAGACGTTTTAATATTATCCTTGATAAATTCAGCTTTTGAAACTGATTTTTTCAATAATGGCTTAAGATTGTCATAAATCAAACCTTCAATCTCATTATCAATGGTTGGTGAGTTGTCATTAATCTTGTATTTAGTCGCAATACGTACTTGATTATCAGAACCGATTGTAATAACTTGTGGCATGTCACCTTCGAATGCATCTTTCAACAAATTACGAACTTGATCTGTATTGACCGCTTGGTCAAAGCCTACGACATAATTTCTACCACCAGAAAAATCAATACCCAAACTAAATCCACGAACTCCAAATGAGATAAAGCTAATCAATACCAAAGCAATAGAGATACCGTACATCATTTTTCTAATGCCCATGAAGTCAATATTGACATCTTTGAACCAGTTTTTTGTAACACCAGTAATGAAAGAAATCTCTTTTGCATCCTTGCGATCTGCATACATGTACAACATATAACGGGTAAGAAATACTGCAGTAAAGAAAGAAGTGATTACACCGATAATTTCTGTTACGGCAAAACCTTTGATAGGACCTGTACCGAAATAAGCTAAAATGATACCGGTAATTAAAGTTGTAACATTGGAGTCAATAATAGCAGAAAGCGCATGACCGATACCATCATCGATGGCTTTTCTCATGGTTTTTCCTTTGTTCATCTCCTCACGAATACGCTCATACATCAGTACGTTTGCATCCACCGCCATACCCAAAGTCAGTACTATACCGGCAATACCTGGTAATGTTAATACTGCATTGAAAGAAGAAAGGATTCCGATAAGGAAGAATACGTTGGCACAAAGTGCAATATCAGCAATTAAACCAGGAATCAAACCATAATAGAAAATCATATAGGCCAATACCAAAATAAAGGCAATCACAAAAGAGATCAAACCATTGTTGATGGCATCTTGACCCAATGAAGGACCTACAATGTTTTCTTGTACAATGCTTGCAGGAGCAGGCATTTTACCAGATTTCAATGTATTAGCCAAATCCTTCGCTTCTTCTACTGAAAAATTACCAGTGATTTGAGAATCTCCACCAGAAATTTCAGTATTCACTGTTGGAAAAGAATAGATATATCCATCTAAAGAGATAGCAATCGATTTACCGATATTATCTTTGGTCATACGTGCCCAAGTCTTAGTACCTTCTGTATTCATGCTCATACTTACATTTGCATAAGCAGAAGTTTGACTAAAGTCAGCCCTTGCATCTGTAATCACATCGCCTGCCAATTGTGCGCGACCATCACGGTTGGTGATTTTGATCGCTACCAATTGATAGATCTCGCCTTTTTTATCAATTGCTTTTACCGTCCATCTAACGCCTAAATCACGTGGTAAAACTTCTTTTACCTGTTTGGTTGCAAAATAAGCATTGATTTTGGCAGTATCCTTGCTGTGTGCCATACCAATTACCGGACCACGACCACCATTAGGATCTACTTGAAGCAGCGCAAACAAAGGATTTTCTTTGCGGCTTTTTTCCAACATTTTTGTTGAATCAGTAGCAGCTGAAGCTGTAGTTGCTTTCTTACCAAGTGCAGCTTTCAAACTATCAACAGCAGAAACTGGAGCAGTTTTTGTAGCAACAGCCGTTTTAGCAGCAGTAGAATCAGCTTTTACCTCAGTAGTTTTACCTGCATTTGATTGCAAAGTAAATAGTACTTTATTGGCTTCAGCTAAATTGTTATAAATATCGCTTAATTCATAGGTTTCCCAGAATTCAAGATTTGCAGAACCTTGTAACAATTTACGAACACGAGCCGGCTCTTTAATGCCTGGAAGTTCAATAAGAATACGTCCACTGGTTCCCAACTTTTGAATGTTCGGTTGAACAACTCCAAAACGGTCAATACGAGTACGCAAGACATTGAATGAATTGCTAATAGCACCTTCTATTTGAACTTTCAATACTTTAATAACATCAGCATTTGAAGTCGTCAATGAAATTTGATCTTTCAATTCAAATGTACTAAAGATAGTAGAAAGTTTCCCCTGAGGATCAATTTCAGTGTATGCTTTTGCAAAAAGGTCAATAAGTTCAACTTGGCTATTTGTTTTTTGACGCTCTGAGGCCAATGCAAGGGCTTTGTTGAAGTTTTCAGAAGTATTGAAATCAGACAAAGAACGAAGAATATCTACAACAGATACTTCAAGTGTCACGTTCATACCCCCTTTAAGGTCGAGACCCATGTTAATTTCTTTCTCACGGCACTCTTTAAGCGTATAGCCTAACCATACTTTTTCGCTAGATATAGAGTCCAAATAGTTGTACTCTTTTAATTTATCGCCTGCGGCGTACTCTTTAGCTTTGTTATTATACCTACTGGTAATAAAACTAAAAGAAAGGTAGAACAAACACACCAAGGTGAGTAATACTGCAAAAAGCCTGACAAGTCCTTTGTTTTGCATGGAATTTTATTTAAATATTAAAAATTAAGTATTTCATTTTTTTTGGACTGCAAATATAGCGTTTTTTTTATTACAATCATAAAAAATAGAGCATCAGAGCAGTATAAGGATAAAAAAAGAAAAAACGGCTGAAATCTGGTTCAGAGATTTAGCCGTTTTTCTATTTGGATATTTAAGTATAAGCTTAAAAAATTAAGCAACTTCATTCCCTTTTTTTGATTTTCTATACAAATAAGAATTTAAGATATTCCTTTTTGCAAAACGATGTTGTTTATCTGCATTCACAAATTTAGTGAACATATTACCGGTTACGCCAAAATATTCATATGTAGCTCCATCTTGAAAAGTACTTTCAAGCAAAGAGCCTTTGTGCTTAAAATCGGCGATACCGGATTCAGCTGTGATCGCATATTCTTCAGCATTGGCAACTTTAGTTTCTGGGGCAATGCTCACTAGAAAGTGATAAGCATCAATGATTTGTAAGCTTTTTTGTTCAGCTTCTTTTGCCAATTCGTCTCCTGCTGGAAATTTATCAGGATGCCACTCTTTTACCAAATTACGGTAAGTTGTTTTTAACTGTTTAAGATCAGTAGTTGGTTCAACGTTAAATAATTTCTTGTACTCGTTAATACGCTTCATAAATTGTTCTGAAAGATTTAAAATGAATTTGGAATTCAATTTAGAGCCTAATCTCACACCGGTTTTCTAAATTCGGTGCAAAGGTACGGAATTTATTGCTTTGAATGATAGCTATTTAATAAATTTATAAGAATTTTTACTCCTATCTTATGTTAGGCGATAAGTACAGTTATAATATAAAGTGTAAAATAATGATAAACCTTAAATCCGCAACTAATTTCACGGATGTTTTTTGTAACTACTCAGCACCTCGGAATGCAGTGCTTTAGTTATTAGCCACGGCAAGGAGTGCCAAGAAGGGATTTTGATCGTTCTTTTTGGCAGTTTGTGTGAGGGAATGAATTTGGCAGAAAGTATTTGCACCTTTCGCCTCTTTG
>CANFFA010000202.1 GCA_947445425.1 Paludibacteraceae bacterium | reverse complement strand
TTATTTTGCTCGGATGCTATCTCTTTAATTTATTGTAGAAAATTGACGTGGTATAAAAAATAATTTTACCTTTCCTTATACTACATTATTTGTTGTTCATGTATTTTCAAAGATCGATGCTTTTTAATTAATAATTTAGAATTAATAATTATTGAATCCACTTCACAGTGGTTGTATTAAAAAGACTTCTGTTGTTATTAATTAGTAGCTCCCTACTAAGTAATTGTGTTTGGTTTGATACGCCAAATAATTATTAATTGTGAATTATAAATTATTAATTGTAAGCGGTGTTTCTCAAACGGGGTGCAAAGATACTGCTTTATTTTAAACTGGCAAACTTTTAGAGAAAATAAATCATTTTATTTTTTTCTCGGGTCTAAATTTTATCAGATCACTGAGGCAATAAATAAGTGACAAAGAACTTCTCTCTCAAAGCGGGTGCAAAAGTAGTTGGTTTTATGTTAACAACCTAATGATTTTACCTATATTTTTAATTAAAACAGAAAATAAATTGTAATTAGCTGAAAAACAGAACAACAAGAATAGAATTTAAAACAGGGTAGAACTTATAATCAAATAAATGTTCAGATTATTGAAGAAAAACGGAGCACAAATAAAACATGTATAAATTTCACTAAAAAATTCATGCAAGTGAAAAAACAATTTGAAAATTATTTGCAAATAAAAAAATTAGCCCAATAAACTAACATTAAATTGAAGAAGGTATCTTGCAATAAAAAAGAAAAGGGAGAATGAAGTGCAAATTAAAGCACCTAATTCAAATCGCCTAAACTTTCTATTGTTCATCGGTTCTATAAATAGTAAGTATATTTTGACCGTAATGATAAGCTGTAGAAAAAAGATGCAAATTAAAATATAGATCATAGTTTAGGAAATTTAACTAAGGAAAACCCTTAAAAAAAAGGCATTAATAATTTGATTTGAATCAAGCAACACTTGTAAATAAATAAACACAGTAAATAAATTCACCAAAAATAATTCATCAATCAAGTGCAGCGTTGTTCTTGATCTTGTAACCTCTTAAGCCATAATTCAAAATCACAAGAAATGATATTAACAACAATCCAATTCCAATATTAATAGCGCTGAAGTTGGGGAATAAATAAAGCAAGATATAGTAAAAGGAACCTGAAGCAATTGCCATTACTAGGAATGCTGAAGCTTGAAAGGTGAATTGTCCCATCTTTCTAATTCCCAAGGTAAAAATAATCGGGAACATGACACTCATAGAGAGTGTCATTAGACAAATGGCGATAAAAGACAATACTCCTAAATTTGAAGCCATCATAATTGTCAGAAAAATAGAGGACAAAGCAGTAACCACTAGCACTTTATTTGGCTTTAAATTGATTAGAATAAAACTACCTAAAAAGCGTCCAAAAGCAAATAAGCCAAACCCTGCAAATGTGAAGATAGAAGATGCAACCGACAAATAAAGTTGATCGTTCATAGCATTCGTATGACCAATAAACTGAATCACTTTCATGAGATACTCCTTTCCAAGAACTGATTGATGCTCCAACCCTTTGAACAAATCAAAAAGATATTGGATAAAGAAACCGAAAAGAGAAATTTGTGCAATAATACAAAAGGCCATTGCAATAACTGCACCAGTAAAATGTCGATGCTGAAAAATTGCATTTCTATTGATTTGTAGAGCATCTGAACTATTGGAGGGTTTATTATATACAGTGGCCCTAATGAGTGGTAATTTAGATAATAGAATTAGTATCGCTACAAATAGTACCAGTACACCTATTCCAACATAAGGGACGCCAACAACAGCAAACTCATTGTGTTTCAAATTCTTAATATCCACAAGGATACTACTGCCAACTATTGGTCCAAAAAACCAGCCAGCAGCTGTAAACGATTGAGCCAAAGTCAATCTAAAAGTTGAGTACCTATTTTCTCCAACCAAAGTTGTATACAGATTCACACCAGTTTCCAAGGCGGCCATACCAAGGGCAATAAAAAAAAGTGCCAAGATGAATAAAGGAAAAGACTGAAAGTGAGATATCGGAATAAAAAGAAATGCCCCCACAGCATAAAACAGTAAACCCAATAAAATTGATGGTTTATATCCATATTTTTGAATAAACAAACTTGCAGGGATGGGCATGAGAAGATATCCTGCGTAATAAGCAAGTAAAACCAAAGCATATTTTAAAGGATTGGGATCAATCACCTCTTGTAAATGTCTATTTAAAATATCTAACAAGCCAAGTGCAAAACCCCATAAAAAGAAGAGACTAATTAATAAGACAAAAACATTAAAAAATGAGACCCCCACCTTGGAGACAAAAAGAGATTCTATTTTATTCATATCAAGCTAGATGTAATATTACTATTAAAAGAAAATAATTGAAAACAGAACTTATAAATAATGGATTTCTAAACAAATTGGGCAAAAAACAAATGGAAATTCACAAAATGAGAATATAAAGTTTTGCGTCTCGAATAAAATAAACTCACTAAAATAAGTTAATGCAAAGATAGTATTTTAAATTAAATTGCAATAATCAAATAATATTTATCCGAATATCCACATTAATCATTAGACTTCTTGTGAAAGTCATTTTGTTGTATTTGAGACAAAAAAAGAAAAGAATTATCAACGAAAACAAGAACAAAAAACCATTTTACAATAAACTAAGCTACTTAAAATATGACACTTAAAACTATATTTACATTTACAAAAATAGAATAAATGAAATTAACAAAAGTATTTAAACAACGATAAAATGAAACAGTGACACAGAAAATCAATAAGAGATTCAAAAATTAGAGTAATTTTGAAAGCTGAATTAAAGTTACAAACGATCTCCACCAATGAACTCAAAACGCCTCCACAAGTATAATTTCAACATAGAGCCAGAATTACTGACTGAAAATTTCACCTTCCCATTTAATTACACCCCTCACCCCCTGTGTTTAGCAGCAGCAGCGGCTTTACAACAACACATCGCAACTGAAGAATCTTGGTCTGAAGAGTTGAGCCTAGGTAAAATGTTTGGAGTATTGGTGGTTCAGACCCAAAGTGGGGAAGTTGGATTCCTAGCAGCCTTTTCAGGCAACCTTGCAGGAAGTAATACACATCCCTATTTTGTACCTCCAATATATGACATGTTAGAAGAGGATGGTTATTTCAAAATAGAAGAACAAAAAATATCTGAGATTAACAATCAAATCAATGACTTATCAAACAATACAGAATATCATCAGTCGCTAAGTATATTGGAAAAAGAGACTGTTCAAGCAACTTCAGAATTAACAGAGAACAAAAAGTTACTCAAAAAACAAAAAGAAGCTCGAGATGAATATAGAACAGGGAACACAAAAATAAATGAGAAAGAAATTGAAATGCTTAAACTAGAAAGTCTTTCAAGGAAAGCTGAATACAGACGATTGGCAAAAAAATGGGAACTGAGAAAATCAATTCTTCAAAATGAGATTTTAAAATACAAAGAGGAAATTGATCATCTAAAAAATGAGCGAAAAACGAGATCTGGAATACTGCAACAAAAACTATTTGACAGTTTTCAATTCTTGAATATTAAAGGAGAAGTAAAAGGATTGAACCATATATTTGAAAAAAGTGTGCAGAAAGTTCCCCCGTCTGGATCGGGAGAATGTGCGGCACCCAAATTACTTCAATATGCCTTTTCTCAAGAGCTGAAGCCCATTGCAATGGCCGAATTTTGGTGGGGCGCTTCGCCTAAAAAAGAGATACGACAACATGGAAACTATTATCCAGCATGCAAAGGAAGGTGTGAACCCATACTCAAACACATGCTGCAGGGGATGCAGATAGAAAAGGATCCAATGGAAGAGGTTGAAATAAACAATACAGATTTAGAAATAGAATATGAAGATGGATACCTATTGGTAATAAACAAACCGTGTGGTTTGTTATCCATTCCGGGTAGAACTAGTACGAAATCAGCATATCATCGAGTTCAAGAAAAATACCCTGAAGCAAGTGGACCATTGGTAGTACATCGATTGGACATGGCCACTTCTGGCTTGCTTTTGATAGCAAAAGACAAAGCCGTACATAAAGCCCTTCAAGAACAATTCAAAAATAGAACTATTAAAAAGCGATACGTAGCCTTATTGAGTGGAGGAATAAAAGAACAATCTGGTAGTATTGACCTGGCTTTGGCCTCTGATTATAACAACAGGCCTTGTCAAATGGTAGATATTGAAAACGGCAAACAATCAATAACCAATTGGAAAGTAATAGATTGTAATAACAACGTGACGAGAATTGAATTTACACCCCTCACAGGACGCACCCACCAACTTCGAGTACATGCGGCACATCCTTTGGGCCTAAATGCCCCAATTATAGGGGATGAATTGTATGGAAAGAAGTCAGATCGACTCTATTTACATGCAGAATACCTGGAGTTTAGACATCCAATGAGTGGAGAAATAGTAAGAGTTGAGAAAAAGGCGGATTTTTAAGGTTGGGAATTTTATAAATTATTAGACTTCTTGTGAAGATATACTAGTGCTCTGTTAAGTGCAAAATGACGGTTCAATATCTTGACAAAAGATTAAAAACAATAGACGGATTTGCTATATATCTTTATTCTGTACTCTCCTTTTGTCTCTAATGCAACAAAATGAGATTTGCAAGAAGCATATTATATTTTGCGAATTTCCCTTGCTGTCAAATAAAACGCTCTAATTTCTGTAGGAATTTGCTCGTCCTGCCAATTACGCTCCAATTCAACTGATAAACCAGCACTTTTCACCGCCTTCAAAGCATAATACGCTACACTCAAAGAATGGTCAGCCATGTGGGCTGTAGCAACTGCATGACCAACCGCACGAGACACAGCCTTTTCTACAGGGTTAGTGGAGTCTCTGGCGAATGCGTGTGCAGAGACTGATGCTTTTCTTGCATCTCCAACAGTAGCAACTTCTTGTGTCCATAACTTGGCGATGGCAATAGCGTCAAATAAACAATCATCAATTTGATTTCTGATGAATGGGAACAGATGTTCCGCATAACTACAGGCCAGATTCATCAACTGATAGTGATGCTCTTTTGTTAGGGATCCTCCACGGTGTACTGCAATGAAACTTTGATCACGCATGTTGAAAAAGATAAATTGATTACTAAAATTCCATATCAAAAAAAGGATATTCTTTTAATCAAGCATTTGCCCAGAAACATAAACCCACTTTTCGTTTTCACGTTGAAAAAGCGAATTTTCATGAATATGGGATAAGAATCCATCCTCAATATAGACTGCTTTGAATTCTACTGTACCCCTAATATCAGTTTGCTGACCATCTTGACTGTTTA
>CANFFA010000201.1 GCA_947445425.1 Paludibacteraceae bacterium | reverse complement strand
AGCACCTCAAAAAAAGAAATAGCCAATATTTCTGATAATTGGTCTTCTGCTAGAGATTTATTGAATGCTGTTAGCGGTGATTGATACACTGAAAATGATTGTGTTTTTGTTAGTCTTAGTGACTTAAATGATCACTAATTTTCAATTTGCGTTGTCGTTTTGGAAGGAAATCCCCTGCTTCTCATATTTCAAAAAAACACTTTCCTTGATTACTCCTTTTTAATTGCCCCCTTTAATCCATGAGGATAGAAAGGGGGCATTTTTTTTGTCTTTTTCCCCTTATCCCCTTTGCTTTTCCTTTGCAGAACAAAACCCAAATAGTCATGCAAAACGAAAAAGCCACCAGCACCGTTACCCTCAACGGAGCACAAGCCAAACAAGAACTAACCGCACTTGAACAAAAAGCCATAAAATTAAAGGCGGCTTTGGTGGAAGCCAATACCGCCGGAGATGGAAAAGCATTCAACAAACTCAACAAGGAGCTTCGAGATACGCAAAGGCAGATGAACCAACTGCAAAAGGAGGCTTTTGATGTAAAAAAAGTATTGGATCATCTTTCCGGTGCCACCATGAAAGAGCTGACCAAAGCACAAAAACAATTGAATGCCGAAATAAACAGCGGGAAGATTAAACGGGGCACAGCCGATTGGACAGAACACCAAGAACAACTCAAAAAAGTAAAAGCTGAAATTGCCAGCGTAAACGCTGAGTCGAAAGAGGGGATGAGCAATTTTACGAAATTTGCCAAGTTCACCAATGAATCCTGGCAGCTCTTCGCAGTAGCAGGGATGGCAATAGTAGGTGTGACAGCTGTGTTGGCAAAATACATGACCATGCGTAACCAATTAGAAGATCAAAATGCCAATCTGAAAGCATTAACCGGACTAGAAGACAAAGACATTAACAAGCTGCAAAAATACGCAGAAGCGATGGCTTCAAATCCATTGGAGGGGACAAGCATCCACATCCGATCCTCTGTAATTGAAATCATGGAAGCGTATAAATTAGTCGGCTCGGCAAAGCCAGAATTGTTACAAGATGTGGATGCACTGAATGAAGTAACAAAACAAAGCATGATCCTTGCTGCAGCAGCCGGAATGCCATTGGAAGAGGCCGTTCACGGAACGGTCATTGCCTTGAATCAATACGGAGCAGCAGCCAAAGATGCAAACCGTTATGTTAATGCATTGGGAGCGGGTGCAAAATTTGGAGCCGTAGAGGTGCCATTCATTGCCGATGCACTTACCAGATTTGGAGCATTGGCCAAAGATGCCAATGTTCCAATAGAACAATCCATTGCAGCCATTGAAGTATTGGGAGCAAAAGGATTTGAAGCAGAAGTAACGGGAACAGGACTAAAACAATTTTTTGTAAAATTAATGGCAGGAGCAAAAGATACCAACCCTGCCATTGTGGGAATGTCAAATGCCTTGGACAACCTCAATAAAAATTTTGGTGGTCCGGGTGGATTCTCTAAAATGATAGACATGTTTGGAGAGCGTGAGGTCGTAATCGCCCGCTCACTAATTGCTAACCGTGAAGAATTCAAAAATCTATCAAAGGCTGTAACCGGAACAAGTTCTGCAATGGAACAGGCAACCATTAACAGCCAAACCACCAACGCTAAAATAGCACAATCCACCAATCAACTCAACATCCTTGCCATGCAGTTGGTAGAAGGAGTAAGCCCCGCAGTTCTAAAGGTTGCCAACCTTACAAATGTGTTCCTGCGGGTATTGGTGCAATTGCCTTCGTGGCTAAAAGAAAACGGAATGCTTTTATTGACATTGACAGGGGCAATGATAGGCTATACCATAGCTGTTAAAGCAAGTGCCATTGCCGAGAAAGCGAAGAACATTGAAAAGGCAATTGGAATGGCACTCGTAAAAGCAGAAACAATTGCCGATATTACAGCAGCTGCAGCAAAAGCATTGTTGACGGGAAATATAACCAGAGCTAGGGCAGCCATGAAGCTTTTAAATGCCGAAATGCTGGTAAACCCTTATGTGGCGATTGGCGTAGCCATTGCAGCCGTTACAATTGCAATATACAAATTTGCAACAGCTCAAACTTCAGCCGAGAAAGCCTGGAAAGAGTTCAATGTACAAAGTCAAATTGAAATTCAAACTGCTGACCAACTGTTTGAAGCCGTTAAAAAATCAAATATCGGATCAACGGAAAGGAAAACCTTAATTGAAAAAATCAATTCACAATACGGACAATACCTGACCAATCAATTAACAGAGGTGTCAAATTTGGATGATATTGCCCAGGCACAAAAGACGGTGAATTTCGCACTCCGAGATAAAATCGCCATACAAACCAAAGAAGCAGCAAAAGCAGAAATCACAAAAAAATCGGTTGACAAACAGGTCAATACCTCCGAAAAATTAACCGAATCATTTACAAGCTCATTTGGTGAAACAGTAGGAGGGGTTTTGAAATCAGAAATCATGGATAAATTGAATGCAGACCCCGATAATATGCAGTCTAATTTTCACGATGAATCAAAAAGATTATGGCAAAAATTTGGCTTTAAAGCCAAAGATATCATCTATTATTTGAATCAGTATGTTCAGTTGAGAACAGAACTAGCCAAAGAGATGAAAGCCATTGACAAAAAGTTTGATGGAATTTACTCAAAACCTTACGACCCGACAGAATCAAGTATAAAGGGAGAGATAACCGTAACAGGTCACAAGAAGCGGGATAATTCGGTGTATGACAACCCTGAAGAGGATAAAAAGACTTTAGATGCAAAACGGAAAAAGAGAATTGAAGCAATTGAAAAAGATTTCTTAGATCAACAAATAGCACTTAAAAAGCAACACTTAAAATATGAAATTACAGAGGAAGAGTTTAATGAAAAGTTAGTAGGAATAACAAAAGAGTCACTTAAAAAGAAAAGAGATATTTACAATAAGGGCGATAAAGAATATTCAGAATTCCAAAATCAGATAATGGATATTGACATCAAAAAACAGGATGACAAAGCCGCAAAAGTACTGAAAGCTGAAAAAGACCTTTATGAAACCTTGTCCGAAGTGACCACCAAAGCCCACCGGACAGAACTAGAGAATGTCGAAATGGACTTTCAGGATAACTTGATTACACAAGATGAATATGATAATAAAGTACTGGCTATTAATCGAAAGTTTTCTGAAAAGCAGTGGCAAGATGCCGTTGCTTTCGATAAAAAAATGAAAGCCTGGCATTTTCAAACCGAAGATGCAAAACTGGCAACAGTCAAAGAATCAAATGCCAAAGTCGAAAAAGCAGCTGCTGAATTACTGACTGCTGATAATGCCATACGAAAAAAGGGGATTCAAGACCGAAAGGCTATTCAAAAGGAGATAGACGAGATTGAAAGAAAGTACGGAATTGACGCAAAACAAGACAAACACAAGGAATACGAAACTGCTTTGAAAGAACTCAAAACAGCACACGAAAAGGAGTTAATCTTACACGAGAAAAATGCAAAAGCTAAAGCTGATGCTGAGAAACGCTACCAAAAGGATGTTGCCAAAATAAAGGTCAAACAAGCCGAGCAAACGGCTGAAGATATTTCGAAAATATCAACCGAGGTTGGAAATTTATCCTCCAAACTGCAAGAAGCCGAAATCCTATCGGTTGAAAACAAGTACGCCTCACAACTCAAAGCAGCCAAGGGAAATGCAGATCAAACCAAAGTACTTGAAGAGCAGATGGAAGCCGAAAAGGTAGTAGTCAAAAAAAAGTATGCCGATATTGATTTTGAGATAAATGTCGCAAAAATCATATCAAGTACCGCCCTTGCCGTAATGAAAGCATGGGAACTTGGGCCAATTGCCGGGCCAATACTAGCAGTAGCAACTGGAGCAACCGGATTGGCGGAATTAGCCGTTGCCAAAGAACAAAGAGATGCTGTCCATAATCTTTGGACAGGCGGTTTTACAGATGATGGTGGTAAGTATGAACCCCGTGGCATTGTACACGCAGGTGAATTTGTAGCCAATCAGGAAGCTGTCAAAAGTGCCCCCATGCGAAAGGTTTTTAACCTTGTAGATTATGCACAACGTACCAATACCGTGGCACGGATAAGCAGCGAGGATATTGTGCGTAGTCTTGGAATAAGAAACGGTTATTCCAATGGCGGTTTCGTTTCATCCGTTCCCACAACCAGTGAAAATGCAGAGGGTAGCGTGAGCAAACAAGATTTAGTCATGATGTATAGTGTAATCGCACAAAACAGTAAACTAATTGAAGCACTTCACGGTCAAATTCAAAGCGGAATCCATGCAAATGTTTCCATTACGGGAAAGAACGGAATTGTTGAAAATACAAATACCTACAACAAACTACTTAACAACGCAAAAAGATGATTGAGATATTTATCAGTGGAAATGAACTTCTTTTGCCTAACGATTTTGAAGTTACAATAGTAGAGGAAAATCCCCTTATCACGGCAAATGGAGAGTTTACTCTTGATATTACAATTTCACTTTTAGAGGAGATGAATGCCCGAGCATTCGGTTTTTTGCAGCGAATCAATAAGTGTTTTGCCCCCGACTATAAAAAGGAATCACCAGCCAATATGATTATAGACGGAAAAGCAAGATACGGAAAAATTATTGTGTTAAACAATACCGAAGTGTCCGTAACAGTCCAATTTCTAGCGGGAAATTCTGCTCTAAACTATGATATAAGATTAGATCAGCGGAAAATTTGGGAACTTGATTGGGGTAAAATTAGCACTACAATAGATTATGAAAAGGCTTATAAATCCTTATCGTACAGTGGTTGGGAAATGGCTATTAATGAATTTGTTTGCACACCCATTTTGGCAAATGATGGCACTAACGATGTCGTTTATAATCATTATACATTAGCCGATCAAAATGCCACCGATCCGTATGCAATTATAGGGGGAGAAAGATTTATTGCGCAGCCCTACCTTATGTATTACATTGAAAAACTGCCAGGGTTATTGGGGCTTGAAATGGACTATAATATTTTGAGACTTGATGGTAGGGCTTTGAAAATGTTTGTAATCAATACGGTACAGAGCAATAAATATGCTGATTACCTGCCTGATATTACTGTGGCTAAATTCATTGAAACGATCGAAAACTTTTTCAATGTAACCATTTTAGTGAATAAAGCCTCAAATAAAATGAATATTGAAAGCCTAAACGAAAATATTCCGAATAGAAAGATAACTGGTAATATTAATCCATTGGAAAATTACACACGCGATGTGTCTAACACACAAATAAATACCAAAATCGGGGATGTTAAAATCATGTATGATTTGCCGGACTCTGATTATTTCAAGTGGCAATATTTAAATCCCGATATTTTGGGATT